>NZ_JBFUIX010000013.1:0-91108 GCF_056401635.1 Paenibacillus sp. P4_E11
CCTTAATCCTAAGATGAACTATTGTCATCTCCACCGGACAAACGTTAGAATAGAGACATTGTGCTTGAGAAATGAAGGAGGATATCATGTTTGATTTGTGGATTGCATTCGTAATTGGAGTTATTGAAGGACTTACCGAATTTCTGCCGGTATCTTCTACCGGACATATGATTCTAGCTGGACACTTGCTTGGCTTCGAGGGAGACAAAGCCGATACGTTCGAAATCGTAATTCAGCTAGGGGCTATTCTGGCTGTAGCGATTATTTATTGGCGTCGTGTGCTCCGTCTGTTCGGGATGAAGGACAAGGAAGCGTTAGCCAAACCGAAACGAATTAATTTGATCCACATTGCCATTGCTATCGTTCCGGCACTTGGTCTTGCTTTTATCCTGCGTCATCAGATCAAACTATTGTTTTCGCCGGAGACGGTTGTCATAGGATTGGTAGTAGGCGGGATCTTCATGATTATCGCGGAGAAACAGCAGCCTAAGGTGACGGCGACGGATATGGACCAACTGACTTATCGTCAAGTATTTTTCATCGGGATTGCCCAATGCTTGTCGTTATGGCCTGGTTTCTCACGCTCAGGTGCGACGATCGCTGGAGGGATGCTCTCTGGTGCAAGTCGAGCTGCGGCTGCCGATTTCACGTTCCTGATCGCTATTCCTGTTATGTGTGCAGCCACTGGGTATGAGCTGTTGAAGAGCTTCGATCAATTCACGTCAGCAGATATTGGATTTTTCGCTACCGGTTTTATCGTCTCTTTCGTTGTCGCGCTCTTGGCCGTTGTAACGTTCATTAAGCTGGTCGGGAAGCTGAAATTGACCTATTTTGCCTATTATCGGTTTGTCCTGGCGGCTATCGTGCTCTTGTATATGGTGACTGTTGGGTTTTAATATGCAGGAAATGTGGGGTTAGCATGAGACTGGTTCCGATAGAGCTATGCAAGCCCGGTATGAGACTGGGCAGGAAAATATATAACGAGGAAGGTCTCGTATTATTAGCGGAGCACGTGGAATTAACAAGCCCAATCATACGCAAGCTGGAGCATCATGCTGTGTCCAGACTATATGTGATCGATCCGCGTACAGACGATATCCTCATAACCGACGTAATCTCGGAAGAGACACGTCACAGGGCGATGACGGAAATTCGCTCGCAATTTCGCAAGCTGATGATGGAATCGGCTCCAAGGAAAGCGATCAATGCGCCATTCTTCGGTAAAGCGTTCAAGCAGGTCGTGTCGATGGTAGTCGAGGATCTACGGCATAATGCTTCGGCGATGATCTTCTTGACGGAGATGAGCCTGACGGATCATTATTTGTACAAGCACTCACTGGATGTATGCATCTATGCGCTACTGGTCGGTATGGCGCAAGGATTCGATCAGGAAGAGCTTACTGCACTTGGCTTGGGGGCGATGTTGCATGACATCGGCAAGACTAAGATTCCGTTAGCTCTGCTGGATAAGCAAGGTCCGCTGGGTGCAGATGAAGCGGCGGTCATGCGCAACCATACGGATATCGGCTTCCGTCTGCTCAAGGATGAGCCGAATATCCCGCTACTATCCGCGCATTGCGCCTTGCAGCACCATGAGCGGGTGGACGGAAGCGGGTACCCGAGAGGGTTATCCGGTGCTCGCATTCACGATTATGCCCAGTGGATTGGTATTCTCGATTCATTCGATGCGATGACCTCTTATCGTGTGTACCGTGAAGCTGCCTTACTGCCGCACCAAGCAATGGAGCAGTTGTTCGCCGGGACAGGAACGCTCTACGATACAACTAAGGTGGAGTTGTTCCGAGATCGGGTAGCGCTGTATCCCTTAGGGTTGCAAGTTAAGCTCAGTTCGGGAGAAGCAGGGGCTGTGGTCGATCTGAACAGTGGAGCGTCCCATCGCCCTGTCGTACGTATTCTCTATGATCCGGACGGCAGAGAGCTAACGCAGCCTTACGAAATCGATTTGTCCAAAAGACTTAACCTTGTGATCACTGCCGTTCATCCGTTTGATTGATGGGCGGTTTTTGTTTACAATGAAAAGATCAACATGATTTTTCATGAATTGAAATATAGAAATTCAGGTGAATACTACATTGAACACCCCTATTCGCAATACAGTCGGACTTGCCCCAATGTCTCCCATGAACGATCCTTGGGATCCGATCCGCTCGCTGCAGCGATATGGCCGACACGTCTTGACCAGCGTAGAGATGACAATGACGAATTTGTGTAACATGCGCTGCGAGCACTGTGCCGTAGGTGACGCTCTGACAATGACAGAAGGGGCGCGCATTCCGCTAACCGACATCCTGCAACGGCTGGATGAGATCGAGACGCTGGAAACGATCAGCATCACCGGCGGAGAGCCAGTCTACCTGGAGAAGACAGTGAAGGAGTATATCGTACCGCTGCTCAAGTATGCCCGGGATCGTGGGGTCCGCACCCAACTGAATTCCAACGTCACGTTAGATCTGTCCCGTTACGAGCTGATGGCGCCTTATCTCGATGTGCTGCACATTTCATTCAATTATTTGAATGCAGACGACTTTCACAGCGTAGGATTTACCAATACAGCTCATCCAGTTGCCCGAGATACGGCAGTCAAGCTGTATGAACGGATGGTTGAGAATACGATCGCGCTTAGCCGCGGCGGCATGTTCGTCAGCGCGGAGTCGATGATCAATTATCGTACTTATGACAAGCTTCCGGATATTCACAAGTTGATTGAACAGATGGGCTGCGTACGCCATGAGGTGCATCCGATGTATCCGAGCGCATTCGCTTCGGCGCTGCCAGTGCTGTCGCTGGATCAGACGCGCACTGCGATTGATCGGCTGCTGGACGCGCGGAATCCGCAGCTGTGGATGTTGTTCGGGACTCTTCCATTCTTCGCTTGCAGCGATAGGGAAGAAGATCGGCGTCTGGTCAGGAAGCTGCAGGAGGCGCCGAATGTAACGATGCGTAACGATCCTGATGGACGCAACAGGCTGAATGTGAGCCTGTTCACAGGCGATGTGCATGTGACAGACTTCTCCGACTTATCCGCACTTGGCAATATGAAGACAGAACCTTTCAACAGCATCTTCGAACGGTGGCTGCGTCATCCATTGAACTTGATGGTGAACTGTCATTGTCCTTCTGTAGCATGCTGCGGACCTAACCTGCTTGTGGCTGACACCTATTACCGGGAAGTGGATTTCAAGCAGCGTCAGTCGCTAGTAGGCTAATGACTGAGAAGGAGTAAACACACAGTGGAAGACCCCATTTTTCATTGGAATCAAATTTTTTGGAACATGCTGCTCGTACTCGTGCTCGTTCTGCTGAACGGTTTTTTCGTAGCGGCGGAGTTCGCACTGGTGAAGGTACGGCAGACACGTCTTACGCAGTTGGTCAATGAAGGCAATAAGAAAGCCAGGTACGCATTGAAGGTATCGAAGAAGCTGGACGCTTATTTATCGGCTACCCAGCTCGGTATTACGCTGGCTTCCCTTGGTCTTGGCTGGGTGGGTGAAGAAGCGCTGTCGAGCCTTATCGTAGAGCCGCTGCTCGGTAAGTTCGGCATTGAGGACGCTGTGCTGACCCATACGATTTCATTCGCGACGGCCTTCGCCATCATCACCTTCCTGCACATCGTGCTGGGGGAGTTGGCACCCAAATCATTAGCCATTCAGCGTTCGGAATCGACTGCGATATGGTTGTCTGCTCCGCTCATGGTCTTCTATAAAATATTCATGCCAGTCATTGTGGTATTGAACGGTACTGCGAACCGTCTATTGCGACTTATCGGGGTGGAACCAGCAACTGAACATGATGCGGCGCATACGGAAGAAGAGATTCGGATCCTGATGAATCAGAGCGCGAAGAGCGGGCATATCGATAAGGAAGAGATGGTGCTCTTCGACAATATCTTCGAATTTTCCGAGCGATTGGCACGAGAGGTTATGCTGCCCCGTATAGATATGGACTGCTTGTTCACCGACCATTCTTGGGAAGAGAACATGAAGCTTGTGTATGCGACCAAGCACACCCGCTATCCGGTCGCCATGCAGGATAAAGATCGGATTATGGGGTTCGTACATATCACCGACCTGCTCACGGCGGATTCGAACGAGGAACATCGGCTGGAGACGTTTCTTCGTCCAATCTTGACCGTACCGGAATCGATGGAAGTCAATCACGTTCTACGCCTTATGCAGAAGCGGCAATCGCACTTGGCCATCGTCATTGACGAGTACGGAGGAACAGCCGGATTGCTTACGACCGAAGAGATATTGGAAGAGATCGTCGGGGATCTGCATGATGAATTCGATGAGATTCGTCCGAGTGTTGAGGTCAAGGGACACATTACTTCTGTTGAGGGACGTGTCCTGCTAGAGGAAGTAAGTGACATGCTGCATTTAACCCTGGAGGATGACGAGGTCGATTCGATCGGCGGTTGGTTGTTCAAGCAGTTGGAAGGCATGCCGGCCAAAGGACATAAAGTGTCAGCGGGCGCTTATATATTTGAGGTGGCAGAGGTCGATCGTCTGCGCATTATGCGGGTGCATATATACCGCAAGGAAGATCAGGCGTCCGCCAGTTCGGAAACTTCCAAACCATAAGAGGGAGTGGTGCGATTGTCAGCAAAGACGATAATTATGATAGCGCTTGGGCTGGGCGCTTTGTATGGACTGTTCACAGTAGGTTCTCCCTTTCTACTCGCGATTGTGGCTGCCTTGTTCCTGGAGCCTGTCATTGTCCCGATGATGAAGTTATTCCGGATGAGCCGGATCGCAGCATCGGTTGTTGTGTGTACGCTGTTCACACTAGTACTGTTCGGTCTGGCTTATTTGCTCGGTGTTCAGATGGTCGACCAACTCGTCGACTTCTGGGGGCAAGCACCGCGCTACTTTAGCGAAGCGAGTCGTTACATTGAGGACGCGACCGAACGTACGCAGCTGTTCTACAATTCCTTGCCAAGCGATATGGCAGAGAAGGCGCAGGGTGCGATTGAATCCGGCATGAAGGCGTTAACAGAGTCGTTGAACGGCATCATGAAAGGCATTTCCGGTTATTTTATCGGTTTTGCCAAGTTTATTCCGAATTTCTTCATCTTCTTCATCGTCTTTCTGGTCGCCTTGTTCCTATTCAGCTTCAGCATGCCGCAACTAAAGCGCTCTTTCTTGTCGATGTTCGAGGACAAGTCGCAAGGTAAAGTGGATGAAGTGTTGCAGAACCTGCGTGGATCGGTATTCGGATTTCTGCGTGCGCAGCTCATCTTGAGCGCTATGACCTACATTATAGCCATGACCGGCTTACTCATCCTGAAGGTTGATTACCCTCTTGCCATCTCGCTGCTTATCGTGGTAGTCGACATCCTACCGATTCTGGGGGTAGGTTCGGCCCTTGTGCCGTGGGCGTTGTACAGCTTCCTTACAGGTAATGCCTTCCTAGGTTTCGGGCTGCTCATTCTGTTCGTCTTCATCACGATCATAAGACGGATTGTCGAGCCGAAGGTGTTGGGGGATGCAGTGGGAATCAGTGCATTGGCGGCTTTGATTGGCTTGTATGTCGGATTTAAGCTTTTTGGTGTCATTGGCCTGTTCTTCGGCCCCATTATTATTATTATTTATCAAGCGATGCGCAAGGTCGGCCTCATGCAGTTCAAAATTAAACTGGAATAGAATGGTTGATGAAGAGAAGAAGGAGCTCCTTGGGGCGCCTTCTTTTTTTGTTGGGCGCAGCCTTCGGGCGGAATATCTGGATATAATCGCTTATAAGATGTTATAGAGTGCCTCAAAGTGTGCTCCCTACAGCAAGTTACTCTAGAAATAAGGAGAGKAGCTAAACCGACGATGAGTGATCCAAGCATGATTAACCCAATGATGAACAACCAAGTGATGAACAACCAAGTGATGGGCAGTCATATGATGAACAGTCAAGTGATGGGCAGCCATATGATGAACAACCAAAAAATAAGTCACCAAATCATGAGTAACCAGACCCGGCAATATTTCCCATTTGTAGGTCCTTTTGATCCATGCCCCCCGATTAGGGTCAAAACCTACAGTACGCCGCCCCAATTATTCATTCCTTATCAACCGTCCAACTTGCCGCAGTTCAGACCTGAAGAAGCACTTAGGCTAGGTACACTGTGGCCGTACTTATACAGCCCATACACCAGCAGGCGTGGCCAATCGTTGACCAAACCGATTATGAAGGCGAAGGCAAATGAATAGCCTGGGAAGGAGCACTTGAACCGATGAACAGCGAATCGAAAGTAGACGCTAGCTTTTACGAGCTGCTGCACAAGCTGCAGGCGGCCGATTTCGTACTGGTGGAGCTGACTCTCTTCCTGGATACGCACCCGGGAGATGCGCCAGCCGTTGAGCAATTCAATCAGTTTGCTCAGCACAGACAACACTTGGCCAATGAATATGAGAACAAATATGGGCCGCTGCTACAGTTTGGTCATAGCTACAGCCGATTTCCATGGGATTGGAAAAATTCGCCCTGGCCATGGCAAGTGTAACTTAACCTGAGCTGAAGGGAGGTACAGGCAATGTGGATTTATGAAAAAAAGCTGCAGTATCCGGTAAAAGTGAGCAAGTGCGATCCCCGCATGGCTAAGTTTCTCGCTGAGCAGTATGGCGGGGCGGACGGAGAGCTGGCTGCGGCGCTGCGGTACTTGAATCAGCGGTATACGATACCGGACAGGGTGATCGGCCTCTTAACAGATATCGGCACAGAGGAATTCGCCCACTTGGAGATGATCGCTACGATGATCTACAAGCTCACGAAGGACGCTTCGGTTGAACAACTCGAAGCAGCCGGACTGGGCGCCCATTATGTCAGCCATGATAGCGCGCTGTTCTACAACAATGCGGGCGGCGTCCCCTGGACGGCCGCTTACATACAAGCGAAGGGCGATCCGATCGCCGACTTATATGAAGATATAGCGGCCGAGGAGAAGGCGAGGGCGACTTACCAATGGCTCATCGATATGACCGATGATGTTGATCTGCAGGATGGGTTGAAGTTTCTTCGCGAGCGCGAGATCGTTCATTCCTTGCGATTCCGGGAAGCTGTGGAGATGTTGAAGGAAGATCGAAGTCAAAAGAAAGTGTATTAGCCCGCTATTAGGTCTGTCACACGCACACACACGCCCATTGCAACAAGCTCAAGGAGTTGGCCGAAACGGCTCCGGAAGCGATGTGCAGTGGTTTTTTTTCGTAATACTGTAAGTGAAAAAAATGTTGTGCGGATAAGGCGATTCTTGTATCGTGTATGTTGATTATAGATTTATCAAATTCAGTCGGTTGCAGCGTAAGCAGTGACCATATCGGAGGATTCTCAATGAACATACAAACGATTTACTTGGACAACCCACTACTTCTAAAGCGAGCCATTGATGTTGCTAGTCCAACTGGTGCGGTATGTAATACTGCACTTTTCTATGTACACGGTGGAGGGTGGAGCGCAGGCTCGCGTGATCAATTTCACCATCACCTGGAGCATTTCGCAGCGCTGGGGTATTGGTGCGCAAGCGTAGGCTACCGTCTCGTTCCCCATGTAAAGTGGAAGGAGCAATTGACCGATGCGATACAAGGCTATGATCGATTCCTTCGCTTCTTGGGAGAACAAGGTGCGGATATATCCCGCATCATTGTGATCGGAAGTTCTGCCGGCGCGCATCTGGCATCACTGCTAGCGCTCATGCATCCGAGTCAGCTAGAAGCCGAGAGGGCTGTTCAGTTGACAGGTGAATGGCGGGCACCGGACGCCTGCGTCTCGATCAACGGTCCAGGCACACTGGAACGGTGGGCAGATATGAACAAGTCCATTCGTGAAAGTATCGAGAAATTGGTCGGGGTCAGCTACGAGGAGCCAAGTGATCAGTTTACCAAAGCGTCGCCAAACTATTATGTGAGGCCCGACTGTCCGGATTTCCTGTTCATGATCGTGGAGAAGGAGCAGTATTTCCCGCATGAAGCTGTCTATCGCATGAGCGAGCAGATTATAGAACAAGGTGTGGGATCACAGGTTATTTACTATGAGGGAGCGGAGCATGGCTTCTTCTATGGGCTGCAATCACCGCTTCAGCGCAAAGCATTGGCTGATCTAGAACAGTATGTAGCATCGTGGGAATTGCGTTAAAGGGATCATTTTCTTGCGTTTTGCTTCGAAATTGTATGGATAGGGTCGTTTCGTTGTGTTAAGATGAGTGTGATTATTCGATACTGAGGAGGATTGTTCCTTTTGACTACGCCTGGTGCCACCTTAGAAACACGCACACTAAGTTCGCTTGCCAAAGTATTCGCCGATGAAGAGATTCGCGATGCCTCTCTGTTGAAAGGTACTGCTCTGTCCAATGAAACGTATTCATTCCAGATCGCTTACCGCGCTGGTCAAATACTGAAGATGCTCCGTACCCGTGTTGTATCCGCCATCTCTTCCAAGGTGACGCTCCGTACAGTCGGGCTGGTAGTCGCAGAAATGCCGATGTACCATCATAATCGTGATGAACATCTGCTTCGTATTACGCCTGGCTTGTACCCGGACCCGCTCTATCCGATCAGTGAGTCGGACGGCCTGACTGCTCTTCCGGAACAATGGCGTTCAGTATGGGTTACGGTGAAGCTGGATGGCAGTGTGGTACCGGGCACTTATCCGATCACGATCCAATTCGAGAGTCATGAAGGCGAGCCACTTAGCGAAGAGACGTTCTCACTGAAGGTCGTCGCAGCACAACTCCCGGAACAGAAGCTCATTCATACGGAATGGTTCCACTCGGACTGTCTTGCTACGTATTATGGAGTGGAAGTATTCAGCGATCGGCACTGGGGGATTATCCGTGAGTTCCTACGCACCGCGGTGTCGCATGGCATTAATATGATTCTGACCCCTTTGTTCACCCCTCCTCTTGATACACAAATTGGCGGCGAACGTCCGACCGTTCAGCTCATTGATGTCACGGTGGAAGGTGTTGACAAGTATAGCTTCGGCTTCGACCGATTGAAGCGTTGGGTGCAGATGTGCAACGAGCTGGGTGTCCAATATTTGGAGTTCTCTCATCTGTTCACACAGTGGGGGGCTAAGCATGCGCCTAAGATTGTAGCTCAAGTGGATGGGAAGGAAGAGCGAATCTTCGGATGGGACACAGATGCTACGGGGGATACTTACAAGAGCTTTCTCGCTCAGTTCCTTCCGCAACTAGTGGGCTTTATCCGGGAAAACGGGTTGGAGGAGCGTAGCTACTTCCACGTATCGGATGAGCCGGGAGAGCAGCATATTCCTACTTATGAAAGCGCAAGTAGCTGGCTCCGTCAGTTCGTGGGCGAGTTCCCGATGATGGATGCGCTATCGTCTTATGAATTTTACGAGCGCGGGCTGGTGAAGAAACCGATTCCGGCCAGCAATCATATCGAGCATTTTCTGGAGCATGAGGTGCCTGACTTGTGGACGTACTATTGCTGCTCGCAGTATAAGGACGTATCCAATCGATTTCTGTGCATGCCGTCCGAGCGTAACCGGATTCTCGGTATCCAGCTGTACAAGTTCAATATCGTCGGCTTCTTGCATTGGGGATACAACTTCTACTATTCGCAATATTCGCGTTATCCGATCGATCCGTACCGGGTGACGGATGCCGGACATGCTTTTCCCGCAGGAGACCCGTTCGTCGTGTATCCAGGTCCGGAAGGACCAATCGATTCACTGAGGTTCGAGGTGTTCTATGAAGCGCTACAGGACTTGCGCGCATTGCAAAAGCTGGAGAGCTTGATCGGCCGCGAGCAAGTGCTGCATTTGATCGAAGAAGGGCTGGATCAGCCCATTACGTTCAAGGAATATCCGCGTGATGCGCAATGGCTGCTTGCCAAGCGCGAGCAGATCAACGCGTTGATCGAGCAGCAGAGTTCGTAAGATGAGGGGCGCCTTTGGGCGCCTCTTTCGTTTGAACTGGGGTTGCGAGGCTGTCGATTCATAACGGCCGTTCCAAGTGAAAAGGACCCCTTTAGCTCAAACATCTTGTTTGAACCTCCTTGATAGTATAAGGGATTTAGCGGTATGGAGGTTCAAGCCAAAACTCGCCGGGGTCCTCTTTTCACCTTCCACTCCTGTTCTCATGATGAATTGACAGCTTCGAGATAGGCCTTAGAGCCTAAGGAAAAGCCCACTACCTCTCCAAGGCCGGAAATCGGCCTTACAGCTAGAGGAAGGGCCCTCTGCCTCGCTCCAAGGCCGGAAATCGGCCTTACAGCCAGAGGAAGAGCTCTCTACCTCACTCTAAGGCCAATTTCCGCGTTGTAGCAATTCCAGCACGGCTTACGGTGCGAAAACGGAACGGCCGTTTCAGCTTCAACTACGAATCCAAACGACAGTCTCGTTAGCAGGCACGCGAAGCAAATAAGCATTGACACACGAATGAAACTTCCACTAAAATATATATTATGGTATGACCATAATATATATTTTGATACATGATAAGATTCCTGCTCTGCAAGTAACCAGGCTGTACAGAAAAGGTGGCGTTTGTGATGAACGTGATGAAGATGTTCCAATTGGATGGCAAGGTTGCTGTTGTGACGGGAGGGTCAGGCTTGTACGGCGCTCATATATCCGAAGCGTTGTGCGAGGCGGGAGCCACGGTATTGATCGCTTCCCGCAATGCGGAGCGGTGTGAAGAAGAAGCGCAGGTATTGCGTACCAAGGGCTATGCGGCTCACGGAATGAAGCTCGATTTGTCCGACGAGGCCAGCATCACTAGCTTCGTTCAGGAGGTGGAAGCGGAGTACGGTGGAATCGACATCCTAGTGAACAATTCGGTATCCCGGACGGGGCTGAACGACATAGAGAAGACGACAGCCGAAGGCTGGCTTGCTGCTCAACAGGTTAACGGTCTAGGGCTTATGCTCATGTCCAAGGCGGTAGTAGCTAGCATGCGCACGCGGGGAGGCGGTAATATCATCAACATTTCCTCGATCCAGGGTATTCTGGGGCCGCACTTTCCCGTGTATGGGGATACCGGAATGACGAGCGGGATTGAGTACACGTACGCGAAATGGGGCATGGTCGGAATGACCAAGTGGCTGTCCAACTATTACGGCAAATTCAATATCAGGGTGAATTGCATCAGTCCTGGTGGGTACAATCCGGTCGGGACGGACAAAGAAATTCAAGCGCAAACGTTCCTGCATAATTATTTGGAGCGCACCCCGCTTGGCCGCATGGCGGACGATACAGACATTAAGGGGGCCATCATATACTTGGCCTCCGATGCTTCCAAATACATGACGGGTCACAATCTGGTCTTGGACGGAGGGTGGAGCAATTGGTAACCACACAAGTACCGTATAGTGATGTTCTAGGAATCAAGCTGTCCAAGTTGATGCTCGGGACGGCGCAGATGGGCATGTCAGGATACGGCATAGCTAACAGCACGAATGCTGTAAATGATCGAGAACTATTGGATCGTTGCTGCGCGTACGGGATCAATAGCTTCGATACAGCACTGGAGTACGGCGATGCTGAGCTGAAGCTCGGACGATATTTTGCCCAACAGCCGGAAGCCCCGTTCATCGTCTCCAAGGTCAAGACAGAACTTAACCTGGACAATGACGCAGCGCTTGAAAGCCAAATCCGGGAAAGAGTGGAGATGATTGTGCAGCGGCTGCAAATAAACCGACTTCCTGCGCTGATGATCCACGACCCGCGAGTGTTAAGTGTATACGGCAGTCGGGTTACGGATGTGCTCAAACGATTAAGGCAGGAAGGACTCATCGGTCGAGCAGGGTTGTCCTTAGGTGCGTATCCTGACCAAGATTATGCATCCTGTGCACAATGGCTAGACGACGATGTATACGAAGTGATTCAGCTCCCGATGAATATTTGGGACAGACGTGCCGTGTCGTGTGGGGCTATGGATAAATTCCTTGAACAAGGGAAAATCGTAATCGTGCGAAGTGTGTTTTTGCAAGGGTTGTTCTTTCATACCGGTGAGGGGCTTCCGCCTATTATTCAGTCTTCTGCACCGACCGAGCTCAGAAAATTACGAGACATTGCGTCAGAAGAACAGTTGAGCGTGGCACAATTGGCGATATCCTACGTCCGGGACATGGAGGGCGTTCACTGTCTGGTCATTGGAGCCGAACGAACTGAGCAATTGGCTGAGAATGTGGAGCTGATTCAAGGTCCAGCCTTGTCTGAACGAGCCCGTGCTCGAATCGACACGGAATTCCAGAGCTTGCCGCAGGAACTGATCACGCCTTTTCTGTGGAAATAACAACAAAAGCCTTCCTATCTTCCCCTCATCGTGAGGGGGAGATGGGAAGGCTTTTTTAGTAATAATTCAGTGAATTGATTAAGAACAAGACGGAACGTCATTTCCCTATTTTGGTCCTCACTGACCCCGAATGACCCCGATAAGGGAATGACGTTCCGTTTCATGTAGAATTTCTTGACCTGAGCCCAAAATAAGGGAACCACGTTCCCTTTCCTGCAAGGATGATCGTCGCATATTCTAGGTTCGAAGATCAAGCGTCACTTTGTGGGGTTGCTTTACGCTTACTTGGCCAGCTTGACTGCTTCGCGTACGAAGCCGTTCGATTGCTCCAGCAATTGATCGGCAGTCGGTCGATCAACAGCGGCGAGCAGCATGACGATCGCTGTCTTCACGCGACCGTTGGACTGCTCATACGCTTGCTCGATCGCAGCCTCGCTTGCCTGCGTGGCGAGACTGATAATCCGCTTGGCGCGGTGAACGAGCTTACCGTTCGATGGATTGAGGTCAACCATCAGATTGTCGTACACTTTGCCCATGCGGATCATGGACGATGTAGTCAGGATGTTCAAGATGAGCTTCTGCGCGGTACCGGCTTTCATCCGGGTCGAGCCGAGCACAACCTCAGGGCCAACGACCGCTTCGATCAACAGGTCGGCCTCTTCACGCATCGGCGTGCCATAGTTATTGCACAAGCCGATAACGGTGGCGCCAAGTTCGCGAGCCCTTCGCATAGCGCCCAGTACATAAGGCGTCCGGCCACTTGCTGCTATACCCACGACCGTATCATGAGGGCCAACCGACGCAGCGTCGATGTCGCCGGCACCCGTTGCTGGACTGTCCTCGGCGCCCTCGACTGGATCCTTAATCGCGCGATCGCCACCTGCGATGATGCCTTGCACCATGGAAGGATCGGTTCCATAAGTAGGTGGGCATTCGCTCGCATCCAGAATGCCGAGTCTACCGCTGGTACCAGCACCAATATAGATCAGACGGCCACCGCTGCGGAAAGACTGCAGGATGAGGTCGACAGCTTCAGCAATAACCGGAGTAAGCTCCCTGATTTTCACTGCAATTTGCTGGTCTTCTTCATTAATCAGTCGGACAATTTCTTCAGTTGTCAGACAATCGATATTCCGCGTCCGCGGATTGACTTGTTCGGTTGTGAGGTCGTTCAATAAATTGTTCAATTCCATCAGACTCCTTTGAAGAGTTTGTTATAGTCTAGTTATGCGGAGCAGTTCCACAATGTTTATGTGCAAGCAGTGCAGCGCCGTATGCGGGCGGGTGTACGGATTCGTGAAACTTTATTTCTGGGAATTCAGCGTATACCGTGTCTCGGAATATCCTAGTATAAGTAGGGCTGTGCTTGAATATAGAGCCAGTCGTGACCAAATCGCAGGAAGCAAACCAACGATGCTTACCGATGACGGCGATCGCCGCCACGGCCAAATCGCGTGCAGCTTGAGTCACGGCGCTGATCGCGGCAGAATCTCCGTCCTCGCAGGCACGCACAGCAATTTCTGCGAACTTTGCAATATCGCTCTTGTGAATAGAGTCCTTGTATACATATGATCTCAGGTCCATAACCGTGGTGAACGCATATTGCTTCAACAAGAGTTCGGTCATGGTTGTAGGAGGGAGGATCCCGTCATAGCTGCGAGTAATAGTCTTCAATGTGCGAAGTCCGAGGTCGTAACCGCTGCCTTCATCGCCGAGAGTTTGCCCCCATCCTCCCGCACGGTATCGTTCGGCTGTCGGGGTCAGTCCATATACGATCGAGCCTGTGCCGGATATAGCGATGATGCCTTCCTCACGTTGAAGCGTAGCCATAAGCGCGATTTGCGCATCGTTCTGCAACGAGCAGTGGAAGTGAATCCCTCGTTCATCCTGGTACTGCTGCAAATACCGGTAGACTGCTTGTTGTTCTTCTTCGGTATTAATGCCGGACAATCCTAATACGAGTGCTTCCCACTGTGCATTTATGAGTTCCGGAGATGCGCGCAGGGCATCCAATAAGGCCCCCAAGTTATGCAACGCAATCGGAAATGTTACCGCATGAGGATTCGTGGATTCTCCGGTGAGACGGAGCAGCAGATTGCGTTCAGCATCAAGCGCGATCGCTTCTGTTTTTGTACCGCCACCATCGATTCCAACAACAATATGCATGTCATGTTCACCTGCCTCTCGACATCATTTTCTATTCTCGAGTATAAGGGAATCCTTTGTTGTTGTAAAACAATATTTAGTGAATATAAAAAAATGTTGAAATAAAATTTCGAAAGCGATATAATAGCAGAAGTGAAAGCGGTCCCATGTCATTTTCATAAATCGTACTAGGGATTGCTTTGTACGCTCAGGTAGCCTGGAACGCATAGAGAGGTTATACGTAGTATTTCCAATATTGCGAATAATTTATCGGGTTTCCAAGCAAACTGAAGGCATAAAGAAGGCAAAAAAATTATTAAGGGGGAACAGAAGAATGAAGATGAACAAATGGCTTGCCCTGTTCATGGTCCTCGTGCTCGTAGCCGTAACTGCAGCATGTGGCAAGAAGGCAGAAACACCACAAGCAGGCGGGGATACTACGAAGGTCGATACTACACCTGACACGGTTAAGGTATGGACTTATCCGGTTCATGGTACTTATGAAGTTGATATTAAAGACTTGGTAGCAGATTTCAACAAGCAATACCCGCATATCAAGGTTGAATATGAAGTGATGTCTTGGGCAGAGGGTCCTAAGAAGTTCGACGTTGCCCTGAATGCTGGAGATCCGCCAGATCTTTATTTCAGCGCATTGACCGGTCAATACGTGAATACGGGTCTTGCTCTTCCAATTGATACTTACATGACTCCTCAGATTAAAGAAGACTTCATGCCTGGTACGCTGGAAACGATGCAGCTGAACGGCAAACAATACGGATTCCCGTTATACCAATCGCTATGGGGTTGGGGCGGCAACAAGCGCATCCTGACTGAAGCAGGCATTGATTATAAGAAAATTCAGGAGAAGGGCTGGACTTGGACGGAATTCCTCGACGCAGCCAAGAAGCTGAACAAGAAATTACCTGATGGCACACAGCAATATGCGATTACAACGGATGGAACATCGATTGACTTCATCGATATGTTGAGCCGTGCGAACGGTCTGGTTGATTCCGTGGATGAGAAAGGGAACTTCATCTGGAACGATGCCAAGATTCTCGACACAGTGAAGTTTATCGACACCCTTAGAAAAGATGGCTACATGCCGAAAGAAACAGCAGCTCTGACACCAGCGAAACGCTCGGATATGTTCTATGCCGGTCAAACTGCGATTATCAGTAAAGCGATCCCTTACTACGATATTATGATCGCCAACCGCAATAAAGATATCGACGCTGGCAAGGTGAAAGGCGAGAAGATTGAGTACGTCCAACTGCCAGTTCCTCATGGTGATTCCATACAAGGCTACGGCAAGACACTTGGAAACGGCGAAGGCTATGTGATGTTCCGTCAGAAAAATGACAAAGGCGCGCAACACGCTAAGAACACCTTCCTCGTCATGGAAGCTCTGACTGGTGCCAAAGGTGGTAACTCCGCTAATGAATTGGCTTTGCCATTCGTTCGCAAGTCGCAAGCGAAACTGTTCGAAGGTAAAAGCATGGCCAAACCTGAGAACGTGGTAGCATCTACCAATATGCGCAACAACATTTCTCCAAATGTATCGCTAAGCATCGATATAGACAAAGCAGCTAAGCTGAAACAGTACCGCGAGCAAGTTGTGAAGCCTGTGTTCCAAGCGTTGGTAGCTGGTGAGAAGACACCTGAAGCTGCAGCGGACGAACTGAAATCCAAAGGCGCGCAAATGTTGAAATAACCCCCGGGGTTAGATAGAATAGCGTTAAAGAAGAAATAAGAAATGAGGAGTGCTCAATATGAAAGTATATATTGGGCCTTCTTTTTTCGAGTGAAGATCTTGTTGATTTGTTTGAACACGTTTGAACGCTGGACGGTGCTGCCCGAGAGGGTGGCGATCCCGTCTATCTTTGCGAGAATGGAGGAACCTTTGGTGGATAATCGTTTAACTCGGCCCAAACCGGCCGCTTCTTCCTTCGCCCGATTTTGGAAGGATTACGGATGGGCGTATCTGTTTATTTCGATTCCTATATTATTGTTCATCGTATTTACGCTTTACCCAGTTATCTCGGCGTTCATCATGAGTTTTCAGAAGTATAATGTATTGAATTCAAAATGGATTGGCCTGGACAACTACTCCTACATGATGAAGGATGAAGTGTTCTGGAAATCTATTAAAAATACAGTGCTCTTCACGATCGGAACCGTGCCGATCAACATTATTATTACGTTCGTGCTTTCCTTCTTCATCTTTCAAATGAAAAACACATGGCAGACGTTCTTCAAGGCAGCTTTATATTTGCCTGCAGTCGCCTCTGGTGTAACGATCTCCGTCGTATGGCTGGCGATCTTCGATCCGACACCTGCGGGCTTGCTGAACAAAGTGATCGGCTTCTTCGGAATCGATCCTTCCGTCTGGTTAGGTCAATCCAGCACGGCTTTGTTCTCTCTGATGCTGATGAGCTATCTGGGGGCACATGGAGCCGGCATAATCCTATACTTAGCAGCAATGGGCGGCATTCCCAAGTCGCTGTATGAAGCAGCAGATATTGACCATGCGAGCGGCTGGGCTAAGTTCAGCAAGATTACGTGGCCCCTGCTGAAGCCGACTACCCTGTACTTGACAGTGACCGGTGTCATTACTTCGTTCCAGGTATTCATTAGTGTGTACATGATGACGCAGGGTGGACCGAACTTTGCAACAACAACAATTGCTTATCTCATCTATCAGACTGCGTTCCAGTTCTCTGACTTCGGACTGGCTTCCGCACAATCGTTTGTTTTGGCGGCCATGATCATTATCGTTTCCGTCATCCAGTTCAAATTCTTCTCCTCCGATATCGAATATTAGGGTGGTGTGCACGTTGCAATCGAAATCAAAAATCGTATTAATTAGTATTTCCGCAGCGGTGCTCCTCCTGTGGGTCCTGATATCGATCGTTCCGCTCTATTGGATGATTATCGGTTCCTTCCAGGATTCCAAAGCATCTGCATCTTTCCAACCGCAATGGTGGCCTGATATATGGTCCTTGGCTCCCTATGAACGGTTTTTCGGTAAGACGTTGGCGTTGCGCTGGCTGTTCAACTCCTTGCTGGTCTCTTCCATCTTGACCGTTACGAATGTATTCTTTGCTTCATTGGCAGGGTATGCGTTCGCCAAGTTGAAATTCCCGGGTCGCAGCTCGATCTTCTGGGTATTGCTCAGTACGATGATGATTCCGGCGCAAGTGACACTTATTCCTCTGTACGTGCTGATGATCAACATGTTCGATCTGGGGAATACGTATACGGCGATTATCTTGCCGGGTATTGCTAGCGTGGGTAACATATTCTTGATGAAGCAGTACATGTCCTCATTACCGACTTCCCTTATACATGCAGCTAGGATTGATGCTTGCAGTGAGTTCGGGATATTCTGGAAAATCATTCTGCCGATGGCTAAGCCAGGGTTGGCGGTGCTTGCGATCTTTACCTTCGTGGCGAACTGGAACGATTTCTTCTGGCCCTTACTCGTTACGAGCAGCAATAGCATGCGGACGATTCAAGTCGGTCTCGCCAGTTTCCGCTTTGCGGAAGCGACGGACTTCGGTGCGATTATGGCCGGGGCTACAATCGGTGCGTTGCCGATGTTCATCTTGTTCTTCTCGTTGCAAAAATATTTCCTCCAAGGCATTACGGTTGGCGCTGTTAAAGGATAAATAGGATTAAGGAGGTCCCATAAATGGCTAGAGTGGAGTTCAAAAACGTTATCAAAGAGTATGTGGATCCGAAACGAGGGAATTTCACTGCGGTGACAGGCTCGGACTTCGTTATTAATGATAAAGAGTTCGTCGTATTCGTAGGTCCTTCCGGCTGCGGCAAGTCGACGTCTCTGCGCATGATGGCAGGGCTGGAGCGGCAATCGAGCGGTGACATTATGATTGGGGACCGAGTGGTCAACGATATGCATCCGAAGGATCGCGACATTGCAATGGTGTTCCAGGATTACGCCCTGTATCCGCATATGAGCATCAAGGAGAACTTGTCGTTCGGATTGAAGAACTTGAAGCGTCCGAAGGAGGAGATCGAGCAGAAGGTCAATAATGCTGCAGCTATTCTCGGTCTGGAGGATATGCTGGATCGCAAGCCTCGCGAATTGTCCGGGGGTCAGCGTCAACGTGTGGCTGTAGGCCGCGCGATCGTGCGCGATCCGCAAGTGTTCCTGTTCGATGAGCCGTTGTCCAACTTGGATGCGAAGCTGCGTATTCAGATGCGTGTCGAGTTGGCTGAGCTGCACAAGCGATTAGGCGCAACAATTATCTATGTCACGCATGACCAAGTGGAAGCTATGACGCTCGGCGAACGTATCGTAGTGATGAATAAAGGCACGATCCAACAGATCGCGTCACCTACTGAACTATATAACAAACCGAACAATATGTTCGTTGCCGGATTCATTGGATCGCCTGCGATGAACTTCATAGATGCGCGTATTGAAGGTGGCAAGGTCGTCGTCGAGGGAGCTACCTTCGAATTAACCGATGCTATGATCGCCGGATTGAAGGCGTATGAAGGCAAGGAAGTCGTGATGGGGATTCGTCCGGAGCATATTTATGGGGAAGATTTTGCTCATACGGTGTCGAAGGACCATACCCTGCAAGCGCAAGTACAAGTCATCGAGAACTTGGGTGCGGAAAACTTAGTATACTTCCGGATCGGCAATCGGATGGTAACGGCTCGTGTGAATCCGGAGACAGAGGCGCGTCTGGGTCAAGTGAAGACGTTCATAATCGACCGCAGCAAGCTGGTCTTCTTCGATCCTAAGACTGAGAATCGCATTGACATTTCTTAAGACGAGCAACAGCACGGTTGAGCTCGTCTGTAGCCGAGGAGGGAGAATGGGATGAAAAAGCTAAGTCAAATCGTTACGCAATCGGGAGTTCAAGTGTATCGGGAAATCGTCCCGGTCGCTTTGTTCAGCATCGTATCTTCGCTTGTGCTGCTTCCATTCGTCTTCTTCCTGCCGTACGGGCTTGCGGCGCTGTTCGCTGTATTGTTATATGTGCCGTTATGTACGGGTGTGCTGTACGCTTCCCACCGAATGTTGGATGGCGGCAAAGGAAAGCTGCGAACGATGTGGAAGGGCACGCTTCAATTTTATGGAGCTTCGGTCGTATTCGGGGCCATTATGGCGGTATTCGTACTCATCTTAATCGCTTCGTGGTGGTACTATGGTGGTAGAAGCGGAACGGCCTATTTCGCGCTGGCTGTGTTCCAAACCTACTTCATTGCGATGGTACTTGTGTCTCAAGTATATACGTTGCCTCTCGTAGTACAGGAGCGTATTGGGGTGTTCGCGGCAATCGGTCGCAGCTTCAAGCTGTTCATCGCCAACCCGATGTATACGGTCGGGGCTTTCATTCAGATGGTGTGTCTGACTGTTATTCTGGGTATCACGATTGTCGGCTTCGCCGGATTGTATGTAGGTATGGTCGGGATTTACCTGAACATGCTCACGGCTAATCTCATTCGGGAGAAAGATGCCGACAGCGGTTCAGGCAAGGAGAAGCGAACCGATCCGAAACGAGAAGATGAGCTCGCCTCCAGCATGGGCGCGGAGCGACCGCTTGCAGTATTGCGGTGAGATGCATATAAGTCAACGACAGCTGGAGCGTTCAAGTTCTCCGGCTGTTTTACTTAGATCGGGAGTTGGAATAACGAACCTGTCGATTATCTGTTGATTGAGGTGGAAACAGCCGTTCCAAGTGAAAAAGCCCCCCTTTTGCTCAAACATCTTGTTTGAACCTCCCTTGATTGTATAAGGGATTTAGCGGTATGGAGGTTCAAGCCAAAACTCGCCGGGGTCCTCTTTTTCACTTTCCACTCTATTGTTCACAATTAATCGACAGCCTCAATATTTTCGTTAAATGAAAATTGAAGGAAAGAAGAACAAAAAGGGAGTGAGCAGGAGAGTGGAGAAGCGAAGCGTCCGCCTTTGAAATCGATCCCTAACGACTAGAATCTTTTGATCAAAGGAATCGATTTCAACAGCGGGTGGAACCTTCTGTTCACTCCCTACACGCGCCAAACGGAACACTTAAGCCAAAGAACTGATCTGTGAACTTCGCTTTGGCTTTAAGCTTACTTTTCAAGAATGGGGAGTGTTAAGGGATGAGGAGAGAACAGGAGTTACAGGTCTTAACAGGTGCGGATCAACTGCCACAGTGGGCGGAACGTAATCTAGCAGGTGCCAGAATCGGGCTCTTGACCAATCCTACGGGTATCAACAGCCAATATCGCTCTACCGTGGATGTATGCGCCGGGCTGACCTCGGTTAAGCTGTCCGCCTTGTATGCTTGTGAACATGGCATACGCGGAGAGCGGCAGGCTGGTGTCTTGTTCGAGGACGAGATTGATCCGAATCTAGGTATCCCCGTCTACAGCTTGTACGGCAAAACGAAAAAACCGACTGCGGCTATGCTTGAGCATATCGATGCGGTCTTATTTGATATTCAGGATCTGGGCGTGCGCTTCTACACGTATATGACAACGATGCTGTATATGATGGAAGCTTGCGCTGAGGCAGGCAAGACGTTTGTCGTTCTGGATCGGCCTAACCCATTGGGAGGTATCATTGCCGAGGGCGGGCTGCTCGTTCCAGGTTTCGAATCGATGGTTGGCGGCTGGACGGTTCCGTTCCGCACGGGGCTTACGATCGGAGAGATCGCGGGTTACATGAACGACCAGTTGGAGTCGAAGTGTGATCTGCGAGTTGTACCGCTAGAGGGCTGGAACCGCGGGATGGAGTACCCGGATACGGGGCTGCCATGGCTCATGCCTTCGCCGAATATGCCAACCATGGATACGGTCCGGGTGTACACAGGCAACTGTTTATTCGAAGGGACGAATCTGTCCGAAGGTCGGGGAACGACGAAGCCGTTCGAGCAGATTGGCGCTCCTTGGGTTGACGGCGTCGAATTAAGTCGTGAGATGAATCGCCTAGGACTGCCAGGCGTCCAGTTCCATCCGGTTACGTTCACCCCGATGTTCTCGAAGCATCAGGGCTCATTGTGCGGGGGTGTGCATACGTTTGTGACGGATAAGGCGGCATACAAGTCACTGGAGTCCGGGCTCATCTTGCTGCATACGATCATTCGGCTGTACGGTGATTCGTTCGAATGGATTCCACCCTTCAAGGAAGGCCGCAAAAACTTCATCGATTACTTGACCGGCAGCGACTTGGTCCGAACGACGATTCAAGAGGAGGCTGGCTTGCAACACATTGTGGCAAGCTGGGCGAAGGAAGCAGAAGCGTGGAAGCAGGAACGCGCGCCTTACTTGATCTACGAAGATGACCGAAGAAAGGCGGAGAATCGATGACGTCGAATGATGTGTTGGATCTAGGAACGAGTGGAACGAGTCGAGTCGAGCAGGATATGCCCGATCTGTCCAAGTGGACGCTGCGGCAGAAGATCGGACAGCTGCTGCAGTGCGGATTCGATGGTCTTGAACCGACTGAGGATATCTTACGGCTCATACAGGAACATGCGATTGGCGGTGTTATTTTGTTCGCGCGGAACGTCCGCGACAACAAGCAGGTAGCCGAGATGAACGCGAAGCTGCAGCAAGCGGCGCTCGCTGCGGGTGGTGAGCCCCTATGGATCTCGATCGACCAGGAAGGAGGCATGGTCGCCCGCTTGACTGAAGGCGTTGCGCTTATGCCAGGTAATATGGCTATCGCCGCAGGCGGATTGCCAGATGCCGCTTATCAAGCGGCGAACGTGACTGGCCAAGAGCTTCATGCGCTTGGTATTAACTTGAACTTCGCTCCAGATCTTGACGTGAACAACAATGCCAATAACCCGGTGATCGGCGTTCGTTCTTTCGGCGAATCTTCGCAGCGGGTAGGCGACATGGGTGTGCAGGCGATTCGCGGTCTACAGGACGCGCAAGTTATGGCTGTGGCGAAGCATTTCCCCGGTCATGGCGATACGGATGTGGACTCGCACCTCGATCTGCCGACGATCCATCATGATCGCGAGCGGATCTACGATGTGGAGCTGCCGCCATTCCGGCGGGCGATTGAAGCAGGCGTCGACTCGATTATGTCGTCGCACATTTATTTCCCGGCGTTCGAGCCGGATAAGCTTCCTGCTACATTGTCCCGCCGTGTCTTGACGGGACTGCTTCGTGAAGAATTAGGGTATGAAGGCGTCATTATGACGGATTGCATGGAGATGAACGCTATCGCCGTTCACTATGGAACGGTAAACGCTGCGGTCATGGCGGTCGAAGCGGGCGCAGATACGGTGCTGCTGAGCCACCGTCACGACCTGCAATACGCGGTCGTCGAGGCGCTTGTCAACGCGGTAGCGAACGGCCGCATCAGCGAGGCGCGGCTCGACGCGTCCGTGCGCCGGCTGCTCGCGCTGAAGCGTCGGCGCGGCGTCACAGCCGCGGCGGTCGCGGCCAGCGCTGCGGCGCCGACGGCAGGCGAGGCGTTCGCCCGCGTCGGCAGCAGCGCGCACACCGAGACGGCGCGCGCGCTGAGCGAGGCCAGCGTCACGCGCGTGCGCGCGGAGGCGGGCCTGCTGCCGCTAGCGGCAGGCAAACCGACGCTCGTGCTCGGCGTGCAGCCAGCGGCGGTTTCACAGGTCGACGAGGCGTACGCCGCGCCGACCACGCTCGGTCGCGCGCTGCGGGCGCAAGGCGCCGCCGTCGACGAGCGCGTCGTCGCGCTGGCGGAGCTCGCGGAGCGGGTGGACGAGCTCGTCGAGCTCGCGCGCGGTTACGAGCAGATCGTCATCGGCTCGTACAACGCCGCGTTCTATCCGGCGCAGGGCGAGCTTGTGCGCCGAGTGATGGCGCTTGGCAAGCGACCGATCGTCGTGGCGCTGCGCAATCCGTATGACCTGCTGCAATTCCCGGATGTACCGGCGTATATAGCCGTGTACGAATCGCGGCCGCTTGCGCTGCAATCCGCAGCGAAGCATATGCTGGGCCTCATTCCGGCAGTAGGGAAGCTGCCGGTCTCGATTGGCGATCTGTATTCTGCTGGATGGGGAGGCGAATCCTGAACATGATGATCTCACTATTGAATAAACCGAGTCGACTCGTTGTTGGCTTGATGTCCGGTACTTCGCTGGACGGTGTCGATGCGGCGATCGTCCGCATTGAAGGCAGCGGACTTGATTCGAAGGTGGAGCTAGTCCACTTCACCTCTACCGCTTACGACAACGAGCTTCGCGAGAAGATCAAAGAACTGTGCAGCATCGAGCATTCTGATGTGGCGCAGGTGTGCGGCATGAACTTCCGCATGGCTCACGTGCTGGCTGATGCTGTTCACCAGGCGGTTGCAGATGCGGGCCTGACGATGGACGACATCGATCTCGTCAGCTCGCATGGGCAAACTGTGTGGCATATCCCGGAAGACGATCCGAACGATCCCACCCTGGTACGCTCTACGCTGCAGATCGGCGACATCTCGGTAATCGCCAATGCGACCGGCAAGCCGGTCGTGGGCGATTACCGTACCGCCGATATGGCGGTCGGCGGACAAGGTGCGCCGCTCGTGCCTTACGGCGACTTCATCCTGTTCCGCGATGGGTCACGCGGCCGCGTCGCCCAGAACATCGGCGGCATCGGCAACTGCGCGGCCATCCCGGCCGGCGGATTACCTGAGCAGGTCGTCGCCTTCGACACCGGCCCGGGCAATATGCTCATCGACCAAGCCGTCTATACGCTGTCCGGCGGTGAGATGAGCTATGACGCTGGAGGCGAATGGGCCGCACGTGGTGTGGCCGATGCCAGCTTTGTCGAACAGATGATGAGCCATCCGTACTTCGCCCGCAAGCCAGCGAAGTCGACTGGCCGGGAGCTGTTCGGCAAGGCGTATGCGCTCGACTGGATGTCGCGCATGCAGGCCAAGGGCTTGAGCGACGCCGACATCGTCGCGACGTTCACCGCCTTCACCGCCCACTCAATCGCCCAGAGCTATCGCGACTTCGTGCTGCCGCTCATGGCGATTGAAGAAGTGTACGTCTCCGGCGGCGGCGCCCACAACAAGACGCTGCTGCGGATGATCGCAGACCTGTTGCCTGAGCAGCGGATCTTGACCTCGGATGCGCTTGGCATCTCCGGCGATGCTAAGGAAGCTGTTGCATTCGCTATATTTGCCAATAATCTTATACATGGCATTCCGAACAACCTGCCCTCTGCAACGGGGGCTGAGAGACCAACCATCATGGGGAAGTTAGCATTTCCTTTCTAAATCGGAGACCCCGCGTCACTTTGGTGGGGTAATAGTCCGGGGTCCCCGCAAAGTAATAGGAATAAACTACGAAGGCCCTGCATCACTTTGTGGGGTAAATTAGGAGTTGAACCGTTATGCTTACGTATCGTACTTACCAATCGGGCGATGAGCGGCAGCTCGTTGAACTGTGGAATCGCTGCCTGACGAAAGACCCAGTGACGTCGAACCGCTTCCGCAATCTCGTGCTGCTTGACGCTAACTTCGACCCGCAAGGGCTGCGTGTCGCGGCAGACGAAGATGGCCGCGTAGTCGGCTGCGTCTATGCGGTCCGCCGACTGCTACCGATGCACGGCACGGAGCTAGAGCCGGATAACGGCTGGATTCCATTCTTCTTCGTCGCACCGGAACAGCGCCGCCAAGGCGTGGCAACACAACTGATGCAAGCAGCTGTCGCCTTCTTGCGATCGCAAGGGCGCAGCAACATCTTCTTCTCGTCCTACGCGCCGAACTATATCGTGCCGGGAATTGACGAGAAGAACTATCCGGCTGGTTACGCGTTCTTGCAGAGCCAAGGCTTTGCCCGGCTGTACTCGCCCATCGCGATGGACTATTCGCTAGTTGATTATGAAGCACCGGAGGACGTCGCGAGCTTGAAGCGTCAACGCATCGAAGAAGGGTACACATTCGGTACCGCTCAAGACGGTGATTTATATGAAGTCATCCAGTTCGCGACAAATGTGTTCAACACGGATTGGGGCAGAGCCATTCGCGAAGGCGTGTTGCAAGGCTTGCCGCTGTCAAGCATTCTTCTTGCTCGCGATGACGCCGGCAAGCTCGTCGGCTTCTGCCTGCACGGTGGATATGAGGGCGTGAAGGAACGGTTCGGACCGTTCGGGGTCGATCCGGGGCAGCAAGGCAAAGGCTTGGGCAAAATATTGCTGTACGACTGTCTCACCTTGATGCGTGCGCAAGGGCTGCATGGGGCTTGGTTCCTGTGGACGGGGGAGACGACACCAGCCGGATACCTGTATAAGAAAGCAGGCTTCTCGATCACCCGGAACTTCCATGTTATGAAGTTGAGCTAATCCTATATTGCTTACAAGGAGACGAACATCATGAGCACAGAACAGAAGAAATCCCACATCCTTGCAATCGGGGCCCATGCTGGCGATATGGAGCTATGTGCCGGCGCTACTATGGCCAAGTATGTCCAGGAAGGGCACAAGGTAACACTGCTTCACTTGACTCCGGGAGAGAAGGGGCATCAACGACTGACCCCGGCCGAGTATGCGAAGCAGAAGATCGAGGAAGCGCACAAGTTCGCCGACATCATCGGAGCGGACGTGAAGTTCTTCGATTACAAGGACGCCGAGCTGCCGCTAAACGATGAGATCAAGTACCAGGTGGCGGACGTCATCCGCGAAGTGAAGCCGGACATCTTGATCACCCACTGGAAGAATAGCATGCATATGGACCACTCCCGTACACACTACATCGTGCAGGATGCCCAATTCTACGCTGCGCTCAAGAACATCGAGCGTCCGCTTCCGAACCATTTTGCCCGCAAAATGTACTTCACCGACAACTGGGAAGATGCAGATGATTTCGAACCGCAAGTGTCGATTGACATCCCGGATGAAGCGTACGAAACTTGGCTTAAGGCGCTTAGCCAATATGCGTTCGCCCGCGGCGAGACAGGCTGGCCGTATATCGAATACTACAGTGCGCTGAAGATCGTTCGCGGCGCTCCCGTTCACATGAAGCGCGCAGAAGCGTTCGGTGTGCCACGCGGCTCACTGAATAAGCGGCTGCAAATGTTCGATGTTTAATTAACTATTATTCACAAGTCTTTGAACCAAACAAGCTGCCGATTCTCTCCCCAGTACGGGGGGCGAAACGGCAGCTTGTTTTTGGTTCAGGCACTTAATTGATTCAGGCAAATCATTTGCCTACGATCGGGAGCGTCCCTCCGTTAATCGTTGCACCCGCCCCAGCGTTACATCGGCCAACAGTGCCAGCAAGGCAGCCGGTATGGCTCCTGCGTACAGACGTGCGGAATTGTCCATGTTAATGCCCGAATAGATTTCACGGCCAAGCCCGTCGCCCCCAACGAGAGGAGCAATCGTTGCCACGCCTATGGCGATGACAGCGGCAATCCGGATACCCGTCACGATGAACGGCAGCGCGAGCGGCAACTGCACTTGGGTCATAATCTGCAGCGGGCTCATGCCGATTCCTTTGCCTGCCTGCATCAGTGTGGGGTCTACTTGAGTGAGCCCAACATACGTGTTACGGATTACGGGGAGCAACGAGTAGAGGAACAACCCGATGACGACCGTCGTGAAACCTAGTCCGAATACGATCATCAGCAGGACGAGCAGGGCCAGGCTTGGGAATACTTGAATCATATTGGCTGCCGTTAGGATGAATCCGGCCCATCGCTTGCTCCTGGACGCGAGAACGCCAAGTGGCATGCCTACGACCAAGGCAAGAGCTAAGCCGAGCAGCACCATAAGCAAATGCTGATACGTAAGGACAAGCAGATCCGTCCAGTTTTCTCCTACATAGCGAACGAACCGTTCCATTCAAGAGCCCCCTTTAATGCAGCAGTCCGATATCTCGCAAATATTGTTCCGCCACTTTCTTCTCATTGCGCTTGTTCACATCGACCTCGTAATTAAGCCCGATCATCGTTTCGGCGTTAATATGACCGATCAACAATGGAATGATCTCATTCAGCTCTGGATGACGTTCCAGCACGTCCTTGCGGATGACGGGGGAGGCGTCGTAGGGTGGGAAAAACTGCTTGTCGTCGACGAGTGTCTTGAGCTTGTATTCCTTCAGTCTTGCGTCCGTGGAATAGGCCAGCACAATGTCCATTTTGTTGCTGGCTACAGCGTTGTAGACGAGCGCAACTTCCATCGGGAATGTCTTGCCGAACGTAATCCCGTACACCTGCTGGAATGCTGGGTATCCGTCCGGTTGTCTTTCCAGCCAGGTCGTATCCACGCCGAGCCGCATGGAACCCGCTTTCGGTGCTACATCCGAAATGTTCTGCCAGTTGTTCTCAGCGGCCAGTTCCTGACGGACGGTAAACGCATAAGTATTCTCGAATCCGTACGGATCGAACCATCGTAACCCATAATAGCGGTCGAACCCTAGTTGGGCCTGCTCCAGCACTTTGCGACGGTCTTTGGTCAGCTCCAGTGGGAAATAATTGTCGAAGATCATCCCCGAATAAAGGGTCGCCATCTGGGTGTCGTTCTTTTTCATGGCATCCAGCACCACAGTGCTTGAGGCCAGATCAGGGAGAACTTTCACCTTCAGAGTGGTACGATCCTCGATGAGCAGTTTATACATATTGGCAATTATCTTAGGTTCTGAGAACGTCTGTGTGCCGATCCGGATCGTATTGTCAGTGCCGCAGCCGGATTCGACCGCCAATAGAGTGAGGGTCAATACTGCAAGCAGCACTTTGCCCATTCTTACAGCAAACGACCCTTTTTTCATTCGCTGACGATGTCCACATCTTGAATCAGGTCTAGGTGTCATGATCCAATCCCCTCACTTTGCATTCGCAACAGGTGCTGTTCTAGTTCTCGTCGTAACCCATCGCTCGGCAAGCCCCAGTACATAATCGGCCGCCAGGGCGAGCAGGACAGCTAGGATGGCACCTGTAATAATAAGCTCTTTGCGATTGACTCCCAGCCCGGAAAATATTAATTGCCCCAGTCCACCGGCACCAATTAGTGTGGCTAGTGTAGCCCAACTGATAATGTAGACGGTCGTGACCCGAATACCAGACATGATGTATGGGAAGGCAAGCGGCAGCTGAATGCGGAACAGTCTCTGAGCTGGACTGTAGCCCATTCCTCGCGCCGCTTCAAGCACGTTAGGATCGACTGTCTGGAAGCCGGCGTACGTATTGCGCATGATCGGCATGAGTGAATACAGGAACAAGGCGAAGATCGCAGGTATACGGCCGATACCAAGCACCGGAATAAGAATAGCGAGCAGAGCTAGACTGGGTATCGTCTGCAGAACGTTGGCAACGGCGAACACCAAGCTGTTCAACCAGCCTTTATGATTGCCGGCAAGCGCCATGCCGATCGGGATAGCGACGATGGCTCCGAGCACGACGGCGGTTAGGGAGATCAGGATGTGATCTCTCAACGCGATGCTAATGTCGGATTGCCGGCTGTGGACGAATGCGACGTATTCGGTCAGCCAGCTGGTCATGATGGCTCACCCCCGTCCGATCGTTGCTCTTCCAGCATTGTCAGTTGTTCCAGACTCATCTCTTCGGGATTGTACACATCTGCCAGATGACGAACGACACTCCCTTTCGTGATTAGCCCGATAAAACGTCCATCTTTGACGACAGGCACATAGGGCAAGCGGTGTTCAGTCAGTACAGCTAGTGCGAGAGCCAAGGAAGAACCGGACTCCGCTGTGTGTACGAATGGCTTCACCACGTCGCCCAGCTTCAAATTCTCATCCTTGTACCGGTTCAGGACTTGAAATATGGTGACATGCCCAAGAAGTTCGTTGTGTTTGCCGACAATGATCAAGGAATCGACGCGGCGTTTCTCCATGATTTTGATCGCCTCTGCCATCCCCCGTCCCGGAGAAGCCGTTACCGGATTTTCGGCCATAACATCATCGACCGTGAGATCGGTTGAAACAGTGTCGACTGCCTGCAACCGCTTCTTCCCGATGAAATCTTTGACAAATTCGTTAGCCGGATGTCGCAGAATATGCTCTGGACTGCCCTGCTGGACCACTTCGCCATCTTTCATCAGAACAATCGTGTCGGCGATCTTAATCGCTTCGTCCATGTCATGGGTAACGAACACGACTGTCTTCTTCAAATCTTGCTGGAGACGCACCAGCTCATCCTGTAATTGTTCCCGGCTGATCGGATCGAGCGCGCTGAATGGTTCATCTAGCAATATAATGTCCGGCTCGGCAGCAAGCGCCCGAATGACGCCGATACGCTGCTGTTGGCCGCCGCTCAGCTCGGAGGGAAACCGATTGCGATACGTCTCCGGCTCCAGGTTGACCATGCGCAGCAGTTCGTCCACCCTATGGTCGATCTTGTCCTTGTCCCAACCAAGAAGCCGCAGCACGACGGCAACGTTCTTCGCTATGTTCATATGCGGGAACAAGCCGACATTCTGGATCACGTAGCCAATGCTTCTTCGGAGTTGAATCGGATCGACTTGTGAGATATCCTTGTCACGAATATAAATGGTTCCCGCCGTCGGATTGTTCAGTCGGTTGATATGCTTCATGAGTGTTGATTTTCCGCAGCCACTAGGTCCGATCAGGACGTTTAATCCGCCTTCCTTGAACTCCAAGTTGATGGATTTTAAGGCTACAAAGCCGTCATCGTAAGTTTTATTCACATTTTCAAATCGAATCATAGGTCACTACCACACTTTGTAAGGGATTAGTTATTTGTTGGAAATGTTCAGCCGCTTCGTCCAAAACCCGCCGCGGAACGTTCGCGGCTCATACGAGATGACAAATGCTTTCGGAGCGTTTTCTTGAATAAGTCTCATGAGCTGTTTCTCCAAACTTCGCTTAGCCAGTACCTCCATCACGATCCGTGCCCCATCGCGACCGTCAGCCATCCAACTTGTCACCCCGAAGCCTCGTTCCCTGAGCAGGACTGGCAATGCGGATGACCCTGAATCGACGACAATCTGCAGCGTGACATATCCGAGCGCAAGCCATTCCTCGATCTTGATCCCGAGCCACACCCCGGCACCCCAACCGATGCAGTAGGCGGCCAAATTCAGCGGCTTGTCAATGTTGTTCAGGACGATGGTAAGTCCCATCAAGTAGACGAACACCTCGAACATGCTGATGAACGAAGCGAGCAGCCGTCTGGCTTTCATAACCAGGATGATGCGGATAGTGAAGAGGGAGACGTAGACGATGTTCATAAGTACGATGAAGACGATAGTCTCGATTCCGTTCATACAGAGGCATGTATCCTTTCTGCAAGCTGTTCGTGCCACTCTTGTAAAAGCTGTCATTTCCTTATAATCTGGTAAGTAAGAAGCTATTATTCATCGAACGAGAAAGGAATCTGTACAATGACCAAGAACTCCTATTCGCTGCCCGTGATTAAGAAACATTTGAAAGCCCAATTATTACTCATTATCAACCATTTTGCGCGGGGGTTGATCATGTGCCAGACAACGAATCGTTCTTGATTGTCGTGAAGCTATTTAGAGAGGTCGATTGAGGTCATGGGGAAAGTCCATTCAACTACACGCTCGACTACGATCTGGAACAGCATTGGCTTCAAAGTATTCCTGCTTTCCTTCCTCTCCGTCACCACGGTTTTGGCGTTACTCGGTGGTAGTGCGTATAGCGGACTTGTGTCGATGATGAAGCAGGTGCAGGAGAAGACGCTTCAGGAATCGATCAATTCTGCCGAGCAAGTGCTGCGCGTCCATCTGGATAACATCGAGACTCAGCTTGTGTTCCTGACGAGTCCGCAGATGATCGGTTCCTTAACGTTGGAGCAATATCGGGTATGGTTGGAACGTACGTATGCGATTCACTCGAATCGGATCAATGCCCTCTATTTACTTGAAGGTGGCAAGCTTAGCGCCTCTGCACCCGATACGATCAAATATTTCTCAGATCCGGAGCAAATGCTCAACATTTATACGCAGACGGCCAAATTTGGATTTTGGCGCAGCGAGCCTTATGAATCCCGGTTCTCCAAGATGACTGTGACCGTAGCACGTTCATTTCAGAAACCTGGCTCCAGTGAAATGTATACGGTTGCCGCGGATTTGAACTTGGACGCGCTGACTAGGGACTTGAGCTTGCCATCCGGGCCGGTCGGCACAAGTGTTTACTTGTTCTCGAAGGGGGGCGGCTTCATCTCGGCCAATGTCCCTTCGTTTCCATTCGATGTTGAGCTGAAGGCACGCAGTCTGGTCCAAGATCTGAATGCCTTCACGAACTCGGACAAGCGGCTCCAGACCTACAAGAAGGGGACGGAGACGTACAAAATATTGCGCAGCGACAGCCATTTCTGGAATTGGACGATCGTTGCGGTCATGAATGAATCGGATGCCTACCCCCTGCTGAAGATGGTGCGAACGAACACGTTATGGATCGTGGGCTTATGGGTGATCTTCTCGGTTGCAGCCGCTTACTGGCTGGCGACTTATATCCGCAAGCCGGTGCTGCACATCGTCAAGCAGATGAACAGAGGAGCGAACGGGGATCTGAATACGCGAATCGATTCGGAACGCAGTGATGAATTCATGTTTATCGCCGTCAGCTTCAATCAGATGATGGAGCGCATTGGCCACTTGTTCGAGGATCTTCGGCAGATGGAAGGGCAGAAGCGATACCACGAGCTGAAGGTGTTGCAGTCTCAGATCAATCCTCATTTTCTGTACAACACGCTCAATACGATATTTTGTCTAAGCGAGAACGAACGGGCCAATGAGATTGGGCCCTTGATCCGATCCATGGTCAGTGTATTGAAATTTACGATGGATAAAGTGGACGAGCTGGTCATGGTCAAGGACGAGCTGAGCAATGTGATGTGCTACGTAGAGCTGATGAAGCTTAGGTTCGGCGATATATTCGATGTGGACCCGATCATGTTCGAGGAATGYGAGGATCAGTGGATTCCTAAGCTGACGATTCTGACCTTGGTGGAGAACGCGATCTTCTATGGAATGAATCAGGGCGAGGAGCGCAATCATATTGTCATTGTGGCTAAGAGAAAGTCCGACCACATCTACACGATTGAAGTGTCAGACACGGGGCCAGGCATGGATCCAATCTTAATTCAACAGCTGCTTGGTCACAAGGCACAGAATTCAGCGGATACCGGGACAGAGCAAGCTCAAGCGCGGACGCAAGGCTTGAACAATCTGGGCATCCGGAACATCAAGGAGCGCATTGGGTTGCATTTCGGCGACCGTTATGGATTGAGTATTGACAGCGTGCTTGGTGAAGGTACAGTCATTACGGTCCAATTGCCGTATCGGGAGATAGATCGTCATGGAAGAGAGGAGGCGCAGCCAACATTATGATTCCGATCAAAGTCATATTGGCAGACGATGAGCCGCTCGTTCGGGAAAGGTATGCGGAACGTATCCCTTGGGAGGAGGCTGGATTCCAATTCGTCGGCGCCGCCTGCCATGGCGTTCAAGCGCTTGAGCTGATTGAGCAACATGCTCCTCATCTGGCGCTTATCGATATTACGATGCCGGTTATGGATGGGATGGAGCTGGCTGGGATTATCCGGTCCCGCTGGCCGAAGATGAAGATCGTATTCCTGACAGCACATGATGAGTTCGACTATGTCAAGCAAGCTCTGCTTATCGGAGCGAACGATTATTTGCTGAAGGTGGCGCTGTCGTCCGAACAAGTGCTGGCTACGTGCGAACGGGTCGCGCACACGATTCGCTCCGACCTGGAGCAGAGTGCCCGAAATGAGCTCGAGCGTACGCAGTTGGCGGAATACAATTGGACGAAACGTAAGGAAACGCTGGAGCAATTGCTGCATGCCTCCTCAAATGAGACAAATTCCGAGCATAGGAGCAGGTTGATGATGTCGCTGCCGCAAACGATGAAGCGAGGCTGTGTCGTATGGATCGGGTGGGAGCTGTTCGACGAGGCTGCTGACGATACGCAGGCGCCGTCGGAGCGACAGCGGGCTTTGTGTACCTATATGAAGCGTATTACGGAGGATGGGGCGGAGTCTGGTGTGGACATATTCCCCTGCGGAGTAAACAAGATGGCGCTTATTCTCACCGCGCAGACGGCCGGCGTATCGCTGGAGCAGCTGCTGCAGAAGCAGTTGGGCCACTGGCTCGATCAGGTGGAGCGTGAATCGGGCTTGTCCTGTTTTGCCTACATGGGCCACATATGTGGCTCGGTGCATGAACTTGTACTTGAGCTACTCCAAGGAACGGACGAGTTGACGGCCCACTTCTATGGGACCGATCGAATATTCAGGACCGATGTCCAGTCTGCCTGCGCTCGGATATTACCGGAGGCTGCCGCTGAGCTACTCCGCAAGGTGCGCTTGTCGGCTTCGGGTGGCGGCGAAGGCTATGTTCGTGAAGTCATCGATCATCTGACCAAGTTGCAGGACCCTCCGTATCACCCGGAAGATTTGTTGCGACTTGCGGAGCAGATCGTGTCTGAGACGGCGTTGTTCTATTCCGCTGAAGGAATCTCGAATCGTTCGTTGATCGAGCGATGGCCTGAATATGTGGCATGGTGGAGTCAAGTATGGACAAGCTCCCAGCCGTTCTGGTCAACGGGCAATGCCAAAGTCACGAGATTGGAAATTCGGGATGCCTGCCGCTACATTCAGGAACATTATTCAGAGGATTTGCTGTTATCGGATATTGCCAGGCGATTAGGGATGAATGCGAATTATTTCGGGCAATTGTTCAAGCAGGAGACAGGCCGCTATTTCTCCGATTACGTCAATCATATGCGTATTCAGAGAGCAGCTAATTTACTTGCCCGGTCCCCGATGAAAATTTATGAGGTTGCGCATGCGGTTGGCATAACGGATTATCGCCATTTTTGCAAAACGTTCAAAAAAATTACAGGCTTCACCCCTACGGCCTACAAGGACCAATTCTGAGCAAACGTGACGGGTCATCGAAGATTAACACACACAATCGAATATTACCGTAATATTCTTGGCCTCAGAAATCACTTATAGTCGAAATGTAAGCGTTTCGATGGATGAGTACCGCAGAAACGAACGATTATGAGGGGGCTAGAAATGTGAGTACAAGAAAAGGTTTACCGCAAAAATTGGCTAGAGTCGGAGGAGTAAGTGTTGCCGCGATAATGGCTGTCTCCCTGGTGTTGAGCGGATGTTCGAGCAGCAAAGAGAACGGCAAGGAGCCTGCTGGTACATCATCAGCAACGCCGAAGGCGGCGACAACTCCCGCACAACCGGAGAAGAAGAAAGTATCGCTGCGATGGAACGTGATCGCGCCCCAGAACGCTACATTGCCTTCTGGGGATAAGGATTTCGTCAAGAAAGCGATTGAGGAGAAGTTCAACGTCGAGCTGAAGATGGAGTACTTGTCTTCCGCGAACTACAACGATCAGTTGAATTTGAAGCTGTCGAGCGGCGACGCACCAGATTTCTTCATGTCTGCCGGTCTCGATTCCCAGAAACTCGTATTGGATGGGATTGGCGCGGATATGACCTCTTACGTCACTCCAGCCCGAATGCCGAACTACTTCAAATATTGGACGACGGATAAGGAAGTCAAGGGCTATCAGGTGCATAACCGATTCGCCAGATCCCTGGTTCCTTTTGTACGCAAGCCGGTGGATTCGTATTATGTTCGCAAAGATTGGCTGGATAAGCTGGGTCTGAAAGTCCCGGAAACGTACGATGAGATGCTGAATGTGATGAGGAAATTCAGAAACGATGATCCGGATGGCAACGGGAAGAAGGATACATATGGGTTTTCCGCGGCTGGGAATGGGACGACGCTTCCGAGCACTATGCCTCCTTTCAAGAAATACGGTATCCTGCCTAGCTTCGCCATCGTGAACAACAAGCTGGAAGTCGAAACGATGCATCCGAAGCTGGGAGACGTTATTACCGAGGTTCGCAGCTTGACCGATGAGGGCGTATTCGATCCAGACTGGTTCTTGAACAAAGGATCGCAGGATTTGGACAAGGGTGCTCAGGGGAAAGTCGGGATTGTGTATGCCTGGGATATTAGCTTTGCCCTGGAAGGCATTCCTACCAGCTATCAGAATAAGACGAAAGCTGTTGATCCGAAAGCGGATTGGAGACCGTTCCACCCCTCGGCCAAGACAGGGATAAGCGCAGAATATATCGCGGCGGATGCCTTCTTGTTCAACAGCACTACGGCGAAGAACAATCCGGATAAAATCGAACGTACGGTTGAAATTCTGGACTGGCTTTCCAGCGAGGAAGGTTATCTGCTGACCCACTACGGTAAGGAGGGGGTTCACTACACGCTCAAGGGTAAAGACATTCAATTGAACCCCGCTGCGATCAAGAAAGATATAACCGACCAAGGGGATTTCCTGAAAATCTATGGATTCTTCACCCCGGCCACGACGCCTGAAATAGTCGGAATGAACGAAATCAACCCTAACTTGTCCGACCGGGACCGGGAAATTATCGCCAAGGTGAAGTCGTATAAGACGTTGCCGTCCATTGGGACGAATGTAGCTCCTCCTCCGGGCTTCGTGTTGGCCGATTACTCCAGCAAGCGCAGAGAATTGACGATCAAGCTGTTGTTCGAAGAGAAGGATGCCTCGAACTGGACGGCGTATCGCGAAGAACTGTTGACCAAGTACAAGGGACGCGAGCTGTTCAAATCTTATGCGGAGCAAATATCCAAGGCTCTGGGCACTACTATTACGTTCGAATAAGGGATGGGCTAATCGGTAGCAGCTCACCACTAGTCGGCGGTGGAGGTCGGTCTCTGACAGCAGCGCTCAGACAGCAAAACATCGAGGAAAAAACTTTCATCGAAAAACTAAACTTGATCTATGAGGAAGCAAACAGTAGAGTCGATCCCGACACGGATTGGCGCAAGCTTTCTTCGAATCGGTTGATAGATCACATCGTCAATATCCATCACATGTATTTGCAACGTGAGCTTCCATTGCTGGGTGAATTTGTCACCAAAATATTACGGGTACACGGTCGGGAACATAGTGAGCTCGCCAAGCTTCACAAGCTATTTCAACTGATGAAGGCGGAGCTTGAGCAGCACTTGATCGCAGAGGAGGAGACTGTTTTTCCGCTGATCAAGGAGTTGGAAAACAATCCGTCTCTACCCCTTGCAGAGAAAACGGCGAGTGCGATTGCGGAGCTTGAGGCTGAGCACAGCGGCGTCGGTGATCTCCTGAAAGAGATGCGGGCCGTGACGGACGATTACGAACTGCCGGCCAGCGCGTGTCGGACTTATACGCTCACATTCCAAAAGCTGCAAGAGCTTGAGTTGGATTTGTTCCAGCATATCCATCTGGAGAACAATATCCTTTTCCAGCGCGTGAACAATCAAACGCCGGCTAATCCGTAACGGGCAGAGTTTCGCGAAGAGGCTGATCTTATATGATCAGCCTCTTCGCGTATGTGAATCGATCCGTTCGCGGTTGGTTTTCGATTGGCATCACGTTCTCATCGTTAAATCCGGCAAATCTCCTTAGGACAATGTGCACAATGGCAAATGTCGCTTAGCATCCGATTCACACTCTCCCGTGCCGCCCCGAACAATACAGCCAATTCCGTATTCGTTAATTTCTCTGAGCCACTTGTTTTCCGTTCAGCATCAAATCGCGAAATTTGGTCTGGGTCAAGCGATGCATGATTCCCATCCAATTCATAAAATCAAGAGCCATGCTTCCATTCTGCCGGAGAATAACTTCAAGATCGCTCTTCTGCATCACACCAATTGTACAATCTTCGATCGCTAGGGCATTGAAGCCTTGGATGGAATCCGGATAAGGATCGAATTGCCCCAATAAATCTCCATCCTGAAACAGATACAAGACAAACTCTTTCCCTTCGCTTGTCGTTTTGGTGATCTTTGCACGACCCTTTTTGATGTAGTGTAGTTTATCGGCACGGTCACCCTCCCAAAAAATAGGACTCCCGGCCGGAACATTGAACTCATACATGATTTTGCACAATAGGGCGAGATTTATTTCCGAAAAGCAGCTTGTATTACGAGCAGGATAAAGATTTTGGATATTTGCATGGACAGGTTCCATCGATCATCTTCCTCTCGAAGCACTTTATTAGAAAATGTAACAGAATGATGAAGGAAAAGACGTGACGTTTCTCACAGGTGTGTGTTTAAGCGTTCAATCCACATAATTTGGTAGTTTTGTTGAACAAAAATGAGGATTGGATCGGAAAACTCGAGACTTGTGACGCAAGTCACAGTTTGTGTAGAGCAACCATGTTTTAATTGGGCTATCAAAATTGATTTTTACGGAGGATGAGACATGGACCGGGCGTTTGCATCCAAATTTGCAAAAATGGTTTTTTTTGCAGTCGTTTTTCTCATAATTCTGATGTACATGGGATCTCGCTTTTTTACTCATATCGATTTGGCCTTGTATGGGTATATGGTCGGTACGGTCGTTTTTATCGGAGGCTTCTTCTACCGGTTTATTGCCTGGGCGGAGCGTCCGCCAACTAAGATCATCATGAAGAAGGGGCTTCGATTATTGCTTCGCAAGAGCACCCCGCAAACCTCGGTAGAGCATTTGGCCACCTATCGATTTATATGGAATCGCGGGTTATACCGATGGACGCAGCACGTGCTGCTAGGCTGGGGCTGCATTCTGTCTTGCTTCGTTACGTTTCCGCTCGTCTTCGGATGGATGTATTTCACCATGGAAGACAACGGATTTTATACAGTCGTAGGGTTTGGCATCGACCTCATGCGAGTCCGAGCGGACGGATGGATCGCCTTCTTATTCTACAATGCCTTGAACATAACAGCCTTCATGGTCATAGCCGGCGTTTGCATGGCGCTGTACAGAAGAATCAAGCATATGCAGGCGAGAGCGGAGCAAACGTTCGTATACGACTTTCTTCCCTTATACATGCTTCTGTTCATCAGCGTTACGGGGTTGATGCTGACAGCAGTCAACATCTTCTTGCACGGTTGGGGACATCCGGTCATTACGTTGATCCACCAGTGGTCGGTCATCATTACGTTAATCTACCTTCCATTCGGCAAACTGGCGCATATCCCGTTCCGGCCGATGAGCGTGCTCGCCAAAAATTACAGGGAGCATTACAGCACAAAGGCAATGAAATCGTGCCAAGTTTGCGGGACCGGATTTGTGTCAACCGAGCAAGCGAACGATGTCATTGATGTCCTGAAGCAGAACGGCGTTGAATTCAATATGGAGGAAGGCTTTCACTTGGCTGAGCTGTGCCTGGCTTGTCGGAGGAAGTACCGCATGTCCAGGTTTGCGGGTGTTCCTACCCACCAAATCAAGGTCAAGGAGGCCAATCAGAATGCAAAAGGATAAATTTTATAAAGATATCGCGAACAAGCATCACCCGAAGGAAAAGCTGGTCGCCACCCATTGTTCTTACTGCGGCATGCAGTGCGGCATGAACTTGAGGGTGAATACGGATACGAACACGATCATCGGCGTGGAGCCGAGATACGATTGGCCGGTGACGCTCGGCAAAATGTGTCCGAAAGGGGTTACCGCCTACCAGCAAACGAATCATGACGATCGACTGCTTCGCCCGTTGATTCGGGAAGATGCTTCGAAGAAAGGGACGAAGGAAGGGTTCCGGGAAGCCTCCTGGGATGAAGCTTACGACCTGATAGTTCGGAAGTTTAAAGAGCTGCAGAACAAATACGGCAAAGATTCGTTATCCGTGTTCAGTGGTGTTTCCATGACGAACGAAAAGTGTTATTTGACCGGGAAATTTGCCCGCGTTGCCTTGCAAACCCGATACATCGATTACAACGGAAGATTCTGCATGTCTAGCGCCGCGGCCGGATTTCTTCGCAGCCTTGGGGTGGATCGCGGATCGACGCTTCCTTGGACGGACATCCATGAGACGGATTGCTTATTCATTGCCGGAAGCAATACGGCCGAATGCCACCCAACCTCGATGTTCCGGGTATGGGAGGTGCAGAATCGCGGGGGATACCTGATTGTGGCGGATCCGAGAGAAACCCCGATCGCGAGACGGGCTGACGTTCATCTGGATCTCAAGCCGGGAACCGACCTGGCCTTGGCGAACTGCATGGTGAATCTGCTAATTCAGAACGGCTGCGCGGATGAACAGTTTATAGCCAATTATACGAACGGCTTCGAAGAAACGATGGAGATCGTGAAGCTGTTTACCCCGGAATATACGAGTGAAATTACGGGAGTGGCTCCGGAAAAGTTGATTCGAGCGGCGGAAATATACGGAAAAGCGCCGAATGCGATCGTCTTGTTCGCACGCGGGATCGAGCAGCAGCAAAAAGGGACCGATAACGTATCCGCGTACACGAATATGTGCCTGGTTACAGGGAAGATCGGTCGGCCCAAATCCGGAGTAGCTACGTTCACAGGTCAAGGAAACGGCCAAGGCGGCCGCGAACACGGACAGAAAGCGGATGCGCTGCCGGGTTACCGCAAGATTACGAATCCGAAGCATGTGCAGGAAGTTTGCAGCGTATGGGGAATCACGCCTGAAGAGATGCCGCAGCCTGGCGTCTCGGCCTATGAGATGTTCGAATTGATGACCGATCAGACGATACGCGGCTTATACCTGCTATGTTCCAATCCAGCGGTTTCTGCGCCCAATCTAAACTATGTCCGAGCGGCATTGAAAAATTTGGACTTCATGGTTTGCGCCGACATGTTTTTATCGGAATCGGCCGAATTTGCCGATGTCGTGCTTCCTTCCGTCACTTGGTCGGAGGACGAAGGAACGGTGACCAATCTGGAGGGCAGAATCATCAAGATCAATAAAGCCCAGGAACCGCTTGGTGAGTCGAAGCCGGATTGGTTAATCCAGGTAGAGCTTGCCGAACGTCTCGGACGCGGCCAATATTTCCGTCATCTGACTACGGCAAGGGAAGTCTCGGATGAATTGAGGCTGGCCTCCAAAGGCGGATATGCCGACTACTACGGGGCTACGTGGGAGAAGATCGAGAAGCAAGACGGCGTATTCTGGCCTTGCAGAGATGAACAAGACTCTGGAACACCTTATATGTTCCTGGATAAAAAGTTTTATCATCCTGACGGAAAGGCGAAGATTTGCGCGCTTCCTTATCGACCGGCTGCGGAGGAGCCTTGTGACCAATATCCGCTCAGGCTGACAACCGGCAGGGTCGTCTATCACTATTTATCCGGTAACCAGACGCGACGGATTCCGTTTTTGCGGGATATGTGCCCGGAGCCGTACGTCGAAGTTCATCCGGAAACGGCGAAGCTGTACGGCGTCGAACACGATGAAACCGTTCGTTTGTACACCCGGCGCGGCGAAACTTTTTATAAAGTGAAGATCATCGAAGCGATACGCAAAGATACTGTATTCGTCCCTTATCATTTCGGACATGAGCTGTCGATCAACCTGCTGACCATTCACGCCTTGGATCCGATTTCGAAAATGCCGGAGTTTAAAGTTTGCGCAGCACAGATCGAGAAGCTGGCGAGCAGCGGGAAGGGGGCAGCACAATGAAAAAAATCCTTTATATCGAAATGGACAACTGCATCGGCTGCCGCAGCTGTCTCGCGGCTTGCACACAGTGCGGCGGTCATGAAGAGCGGAACCGCAATTACGTCTATGAGGTCAATCCTCTTGTGAACCGGCAAACGATCCCGCTTATGTGCCTGCACTGCGTCAACCCTGCTTGCGCCAGAAGTTGCCCGGCCCAAGCGATTCAGATTACAGAAGAAGGAGCAGTGTTATCCGCCCTCGTAGAGAAATGCATCGGTTGTCAGAACTGTACGATTGCTTGTCCTTATGGCATTCCCAAGTTCGACGAAGAACAAAACCTGATGTATAAGTGCGATCTGTGTTACGACCGTACGAAGGAGGGCATCCCGCCCATGTGCGCATCCGTTTGCCCGACCAATACGTTGCAGTGGATCAATGAGGATGAATTGGCCGAGAAGCGGGAACAGCACCGTTTGGGCAAATGGCTTTCCAGCCATCAACCATTCGATCCATTGGAAGGCGAAACGAATGTGAAAATTAGTCTCCCTGGCATATTGCAGGGCAAGCAGAAGCTGTTCTGAAGCGGGACTCGAACCCGAATTAAGAGAGTGAGGTGTGCACATGGATAAAGATAAGAACAATAACGTTCCTTACAGCGAAGATAATTACACGCACAACATTCATAAAACCAATGAACGAAGCCTGGACCGGCGCGGGTTCATGAAGACGATGGTAGGCGCGGCGGGAGTGTTTGCCGTTTCCACCCTGCCGTGGGGAGCATTGGCGGCCAAAGAGTTGATAGGTAATGGACAGAAGAGCCATCCCAGGAAGAAAATCGCCGATGTTCAATCCTTGCAGGTGGGGAAAGCGATTGAGTTTGCCTATCCGGGTGAGCACGATTCGGCGCTATTGATCCGGTTGGGCGACAATGAGTTCAAAGCGTATCAAAATGCGTGCACCCATTTGAAATGCCCCGTATTCTGGAGCGGCGAAGAGGGGAAGATGGTTTGTCCGTGTCACCATGGCTTCTTTGACCCCAAATCGGGTGCTCCGACTGCCGGACCGCCAAGAAGACCGCTGCCTGAAATTGTGCTGGCCGTTGAAGGATCGACTATTTTTGCAACGGGAGTGAAACGGTATGAAGCGTAGTTACAGAGGAGTCATACTGCTAAGCGTCGTGCTCCTGTTCAACATCATCTGCACGCAGTATGTGGTCAACCACTATTATTATCAAAACTATAAGCTCGTTATTGGGTTTGCAGCGCTAAATGTTATTCTGTTTCCGATTGCCTTATTCATCTACAGGAAGGAAGTGAGACGTAATGGATCATAAGAAACTTCAATTACCGCTGCAAACCGTTAGTCTCATACTGGGGTTCATGGTGTGGGTCATCCTCTCTTCCTTAATGCCGTTCATTAAGGAAGAGATCAAGCTTACGTCCGGGGAATTGGCGTGGGTTACCGCCGTGCCGATCTTGTTTGGTTCCATCTTGCGCGTTCCTGTTGGCTATTGGACGAACCGCTACGGCGCGCGAAAGCTCTTTTCGATCAGTTTCGCGATCCTCTTCGCACCGGTATATTGGGTTAGCATGGCCGATTCCTTCCAGGATCTTATTATCGGAGGCGTGTTTCTAGGAATCGGGGGCGCCGTGTTTTCCGTAGGGGTTACTTCCTTGCCGAAGTATTATCCCAAGGAACGGCATGGATTTGTCAACGGAATTTACGGGATTGGCAATCTGGGGACGGCGTTAACCGCCTTTACCGCGCCAGTAGCAGCAAGCTATTTCGGCTGGCAAACAACCGTACTGCTGTATATGGTGCTGCTGGGCATACTTCTGATATTAAATTTTGCGTTCGGCGACCGTCATGAGCCCAAGGTAACGACTTCGTTGACGGAACAGATCAAAGGGGTATACCGCAACGAAAAACTATGGCTGCTGTGCTTGTTTTATTTTATTACGTTCGGTTCATTTGTCGCGTTTACGGTGTATTTGCCGAACTTTCTCGTATCCCATTTTCAATTGACGAAAGTCGATGCCGGACTTCGTACAGCCGGTTTTATCGTGCTGGCTACGATTATGAGACCCGTGGGCGGCTGGATGGGCGACCGTTGGAATCCTTTCAAAATCTTGATGTTCGTATTCGCCGGATTGACGTTATCGGCTGTGCTGTTATCGTTCGCCCCTTCCATTGGGCTGTATACCATCGGTTGTTTGACGATCGCGTTATGTGCGGGAACCGGCAACGGCACGATATTCAAGCTCGTTCCATTGTATTTCACGAAGCAAGCGGGGATCGCGAATGGACTTATATCGGCCATGGGAGGGCTTGGTGGATTTTTCCCGCCATTAATTTTGTCGCTGCTCTTTAGTTTGACGGGTCATTACGCCATCGGCTTTATGGCGCTGTCACAGATTGCTCTGGCCAGCTTGATCCTGGTGATTTGGCTGTTCTATCAGGAGAAATTAAGCTTGTCCTCCAGTATTGTAGAGAATACATCGCAAGGAATTATGGTTACCAATCCGTTGGGCGTTATTCAGACGGTCAACGTCCACTTCACGGAGGTGACCGGGTACACGGCGGAAGAGGCCATAGGACAAAAGCCGAGTATGCTCAAATCAGGACGTCAAGATGCCGGATTTTACTTGAACATGTGGGATACGATCCGATCAACAGGCAGTTGGCAGGGAGAAATATGGAATCGCCGTAAGAATGGAGACGTTTATCTGGAATGGCTTACGATCAATGCGATTCGAAATGAGTCGGGGGACATTAAATTTTTTGCCGCCATGTTTAGCGATATGACACCATTTCGACAGCCAAAGGATGTGAATTGAATGAAGTCGGAGTTTTTCATCGATCTAATCTTCATTCGTGAATGCGAATCGGACACATCAGCACATTCATTTGCCCGAACAATCGATGAGCAGCTGAATAGCTTGTTTTCGGAATTGGCGAACTGGAGCTTGGAACCAAAACAGGAAGACAATCTGGATTTCGTCCTAGTAGAGGTTATGGGTTCGGGTGTTTGGGAGAGGGAAGAGGACATTCTGGCCTACCTTGAAGATCATGCGTCGCCCCCATTCTGGAATTGGCTGCAAGGATACCGAATCCAGATCGATGTGAAACAACATGCGGAATGCAGTCATTGCGGCAACAATCAAGTTAGAGCCGAGGTATCCTAATGAAATGGGAAAATCGTTTGTCCAAGTATGAGGGAAGCCGGATCCAGGTATGGATTGAAGATCTTTCGGGCGAAGAACAGACAAAGCCAACGTATTATACTCTGTACATGGCCGCAGTGACGGAAGACCAAGCGTACATGCAAATTTATTTCAATGCTGCGCAGTTCCTTTCCATTCCCCTTTTTGACGATTCGCATACGATGCTGGAAAGCGGCCAAGCGGGACACTGTTTTATTTCACATGATCGTAAAGCCAGCTTGCGCTATCAAGTACAATTTGAAAAACACATATAAGGACCAAGGGCTGTACGCGAAATGATGCGGAAGGAGGGATGAGGGATGAGGATGATCAGACCGTTGATCGACACATTCGGCAGGGTTCACGATTACTTGCGAATATCCGTTACGGATCGATGCAATTTGCGATGCGTATACTGCATGCCTCCCGAGGGCATGGAATTCGAACCGGACGAGAACTTGTTAACGTATGAGGAAATAACCGAGGTTGTCCGAGTATTGGCAGGAATGGGCGTGAGAAAAGTAAGGCTGACCGGGGGAGAGCCGCTAGTTCGAAAGGAGCTTGAAACGTTAGTAGCCATGATCGCTTCGGTTCCGGGGATAGAAGATATCGCCTTGACCACAAACGGCATATTCCTCGCTCACAGAGCTGCGAGACTGAAAGCGGCAGGATTGACTCGCGTCAATATTAGCCTGGATTCGCTGCGTGCGGACAGATTTAGTTTCATCACGCGCGGCGGAGATGTGCGGCGTGTCCTTGATAGTATTGAAACATGCATCGATTTGGGCTTAGAACCGATCAAAATCAATGTGGTTCTAATGAAAGGAGTCAACGATGATGAAATCGAACATTTTTTGCGGATGTCGATCGAACGCCCGCTTCATATACGATTTATTGAGTATATGCCGATCGGCCATCAAGACAGGAGTTGGAAAACCTCATATTTGCCATTAACCGCTGTTATGGACCGTTGCAACGAAATGGGGTGGAAGGTTCATCCTTCGGATTCGATCTATGGAAACGGCCCTTCCCAAAACTACCGTATTGAGGGAGGCCAAGGAAGCTTCGGACTGATCCATCCCGTGAGCGACCATTTCTGTGAAACGTGCAACAGGCTTCGCCTGACGGCTGACGGCAATATTAAGCCTTGCTTATACTGGTCGGATGAATTTAATGTACGAAAGCGGATCGGAGACGATGAAGCGATGCGTGAGCTGTTCTATCAAGCTTTGAACCTGAAGCCGCAAAATCATGAAATGGCAAAAGCGCTGATCGGGGAGAAACAGACCCATCAGCCTACTTCCAGAACGATGTCGCAAATTGGAGGTTAGTATGGAACGCACACCTGCTACTAATCGCTTTCACCGTAAAGCGATTCAGACTGACGAGGCGCAGAAGATTATTCTAAATCATATTCGGCTCGGAGACACGGAAGATGTACAGTTGGAAGAAGCTTATGGCAGAAGATTGGCGGCAACTCTATTCGCATCGGACAACATGCCGCATTTTCGCCGTTCTGGGATGGATGGGTTCGCTATACAATCGGAATCGACATGCGGAGCATCTTCTCAAGGTCCGGTTATCCTCGAAGTAATCGAGAGTATCCCTTGCGGCTCAACGCCTACGAAGGAAATATCAAGATGCACGGCATCGAGGATTATGACGGGGGCTATGGTGCCAGACGGAGCGGATGCGGTTATCATGCTCGAAATGACGGAAACCTTTCAACAGTATGGAAAAACGTTTATTTCCATCCAAAAACAAATCATGGCGGGTCATAACGTGACTCCAGTCGGATTCGAACTGGCTAAAGGCGAGCTGGTGCTTGATAGGGGAAGGAAGATTCATGCAGGTGAGATTGCTCTGTTAGCTGCACTAGGAGTTGGAACGGTCCGTGTGTTTAAACGTCCGAGGGTAGCTGTACTCGCAACCGGTTCAGAGTTGCTGAGCCATCACGTGCCTTTGGAACCCGGCAAAATCAGGAACAGCAATGCGCCTATGTTGGCTGCCCTGATTCGGGATGCAGGCGGAATCCCTGTACAAGCAGATTTCATACCTGACGATGTGAATCAGGCCATGGAGACCATAACCCAAGCCTTCTCCAATGCGGATTTCGTCATCACTACGGGCGGGGTCTCTGTAGGCGATTATGATATTATGGTCGATCTGTTCGGCGCCTGGGAAGGCACGATGTTGTTTAACAAGGTGACGATGCGGCCGGGAAGCCCAACGACAGTTGGCGTGTGGAAGGATAAATTTCTTTTCTCGCTATCGGGGAATCCGGGAGCCTGCTTTGTAGGGTTTGAGTTGTTCGTGCGTCCAGTTATAGGGGGCATGCAAGGGAAACACAATGTTCTCCCTCCGGAAGCAACCGCGTATTTAGGCGAGGATTTTACGAAAGTCAACGCCTACCACAGGTTTGTTCGGGGGAGAAGTTATGTCGAAGACGGCAAGGTATATGTGAAGCAGGCAGGACCCGATCAGTCGAGCGTAATGCGTTCGATCAAAGATTCCGATTGCTTAATCGTCATCCCTCCGGGAGGCCGGGGTTTGTATGCAGGAGAATTGGTTAAAATCATTAAACTCGGAGCTGCGGAATGAGGAATGGATCCTGGTCAGATTCGGCAAATTTCCTTCGGACAAGCGGGGCAAGTAGGACAGTTGCACATCCGGCGCAGATCGTCCAAACGGCGAATAATCATTTTTCCGTTCACGATGTCGATCGAGCCTTCGTCCTTCATGGCGCTCAACATCCGATTCACGCTTTCCCGGCTTGTTCCGATCATATCGGCCATATCCGTGTTCGTGAGCTTAATATCCAATCGGATCCCGTCCTTGCACAGAACGCCATACGTGTTGCTCAGACGGATTAACGTCGAAGCCAACGCACCGGGTTTGCCGAACAACAGCAGATCGCGAAATTTGGATTGGGTAATGCGGTGCATCAGTCCCATCCAATTCATGAATTGAAGGGCAAAATCGGCGTGCCGAACAAGAAGAGCCTCCATGTCCTTCCATGTGATGATGCCGATTTCCCCGCTTTCGATCACTTCAGCGCTGAAGCTGTGCGTCATATTGGAATACCCGCCAATCTCGCCGAGCAAGTCTCCATTTCGCAAAACAGATAGTACGAAATCTTTCCCTTCCTCAGTCGACTTCCGCAGCTTCACCCGACCTGAGCAAACGAGATAAAGTTTCCCGGTCGTATCGCCTTCGTGGAACAAATACGTACCTGCATCCATTTTCTTCGTGTTCATGATGCTTTGCAATTTATCCAGATGATCTGCGGAGAAAAAGTCCGCTATTCCGCTTTCGAAATGAACAAATTGCGTTCCTCTCGTTGTCGTATTCGTTTGCACCGGGCAGTTCATGGCCATTCGCGCCACTCTCCTTCGCTCTCTATGTACCTATCATAACGTTAGCATCTGCATATTGTTATCGGGGAATCCACTGATCTTTGGATTTGAGATTCCCCTAATTTACTGTGAGGAAAATCACTATTATAGGGATCCAGGCTGAAAATCAGGTTATTCCCTGATCGGTTTTTCAGGGAGTTCCCTAATTGCACATTGCCGGAGAAAGACTAAAATAAAGAAGAAGAAATTGATTCAAGAGGATAGGGGGAAGCGTAGAATGGGAAACGAGAAAGCGATATTAGACGAGCTGGATCAGCTGCGCCTCTCGACTTCCAGCGACTTTTCCGCCCTTGCGTTGATAGATGACCGTGAACACCGGATAAGGTGGGCGTATGCTTCCGGCAACGACAATGAGCGCTATAGGCAAATCAGCCTGCGTATGGGACGCGGGTTGGCCGGGATGGCTATTCGGTTGGGGCGTCCGATTGTTGTTGACTCCTCGGTGCCGGGCTACGGACAAGTCAGTCCGGAATACTCCATTATGTTAGCGGAAAACTTGCGAGCAGCCATCGCTGTTCCTGTTCCCGCCCCGGGCGGAATTCGCGGCGTACTGCTGGTCGGCAGCCGAGCGGAGCGTGTATACCCGCAAGAAGTTATCGTTCAAGTTACTCAAGCGTGCGAACATGTCGCTCCTAACATTACACAACATCCATAATTTATGTGCCTTCCGTGATGAATCCCTTGTTGATGGGATTCATTTTTATTTGTATGATGAAGGCATGCAGAGAGTGAAGAAATGGAGGAGGAAGAGGATGGTTCGGGTTCTGGTCGTTGATGATCATGCTGTAGTCAGGTCGGGGCTCATCATGCTGCTTGACGGCAAGCATAATATGGAAGTGGTAGGAGAAGCGGCGGATGGCAATGAAGCGATTGCCAAGGCGATCGAGCTGCAGCCGAATGTCGTATTGATGGATCTGAGCATGCCGAACGGCAAGGATGGGCTCACCGCAACTGCTGAATTGAAGAAGCAGTTGCCTGATACGTCGATTCTGATCCTCACTATGCATGATGACGAAGAATACTTGTTCCGGGCGATTCACGTCGGCGCATCCGGGTATATCTTGAAAAGCGCTCCGCACGAAGAATTGTTGCTCGCGATTCGTTCCGTTGCCATAGGCAATGCTTATTTGTATCCGACGGCAACGAAACGGCTGATGAGCGAATACATGGATAAGTTGAAGCACGGGGAGAATGCGGGCACTTACGAATCGCTATCGGATCGGGAGAAAGAAATTTTGGCCAAGGTAGCCCAAGGGTACTCCAATAAAGAAATCGCCGAACAATTGGTGATCAGCGTCAAAACGGTCGAATCCCATAAAAGCAATTTGATGGAAAAGCTCGGTCTGAAAACAAGACCTGACTTAATCAAATTCGCTCTAAAGAAAGGACTGCTTCACTTTGAATAATCAGGATAAGCAGTTTCCGGAAGCGATCGGCCAAAATGTAAGTGTTCTGTTGACGCAGCTTGAAGTGCATATAGCAGATTCGCAGATTCGAGAAGATCTTAAACGATCGCTCAAGCAGTTGGCCGATGTGAAATTTGCATTGGATGAATCCTCGATTGTGGCCATGACGGACAGGCTGGGATCGATTCAATATGTGAACGACAAATTTTGCGAGATTTCTCAATATAATCAGGCCGAGCTTATCGGGCGGGACCACCGGATTATCAATTCGGGCTACCATGGTAAACCGTTCATGCAGAACTTATGGAAAACCATCTCTTCCGGTCAAGTGTGGCGCGGCGAAATCAAGAACAGGGCGAAGGACGGGTCGTATTACTGGGTCAACACGACTATCGTACCATTTGTCGGCGAGGACGGACGACCTTACCAATACTTGGCGATTCGCAATGAAGTAACGAAACTGAAACAGGTGGAAGAACAACTGCAGCTCATGATGGCTCAAGTGATGCGGATTCAGGAAGAAGAGCGCAGGCGGTTTTCCCGCGAATTGCATGACGGGATCGGACAAAGCTTGTATTCCTTGATCATTCGATTGGATCGGATGATGGCAGATGCAGGCGAGGATGCAGTCGAGATACATGCGTTGCGGCAGGACGTATCGCATATTATTGAAGATGTTCGGGAGTTGGCTTGGGAGCTTCGCCCTTCCGTTTTGGACGATTTGGGCGTAGTGCCTGCCATCCGTACTTATATAGAGAACTTTTCGCAACATTACGGCATACGGGTTAACCTGAAATGCGATTTGCGAAGGCGGCTAGGCGTTCAAGAGGAGACGACCATTTATCGAGTTATGCAGGAGGCTTTGACCAACATCGCCAAGTATGCAGATGTGTCAGAGGCAAGCGTTACGGTGCGGGACGCGATAACACATGTAGAAGTTTGTATCGAGGATGAGGGAAATGGTTTTTCCCATGGTGTCGGTACAAAAGGAGTCGGGCTGTTCAGTATGGAAGAGAGAGCAAGGGGGGTAGGCGGACAGTTCGATATCCGTTCGGTGCAGGGGCAAGGGACATCCGTTACTCTTATTGTACCCTTGAAGCTGGATCAAGCTTAATAAATAAAAGGGATGACCAAGAAGAGCCGTTGCGTACCCAAGTGGGTGTTAACGGCTTTTGTCTTTCAATTGAGTTTTATGAATCGGCATAGGGATCAATTCCAGTCCATTGATACATTTGCTTAGATTTTTGAATAATTCTCGCGCCTTTTTCTCGTCAAACAGGATCAAGTAGCTTTTATCTCCATACACAATGTGCCAATTGGTTTTATCAGGGTTTGTGAACAAAACAAACAATCAACTCCTATTTTTAACCGTAAGACTCTCCGGACTTCAGTCCATAAGGAGCCAGTGGAGGCAGGTGGCAAAACAATTTGTCATGTGCCGGTTGAAGAGTTATGCTACATGTTGTAAGGTTAAAACCTCAACAGATACGATATGTATCTAATTATATCGTGAGGAAGTCAGAAATAGCCTGTTTTTATGGATGTTKGTATAGACTATATGTCTAATGATGCTATTCACTATTAAGATACAATTTGTATCTATTTTTGTCAACACAGAAATCGAATGTGATGGGCCACCAAGGGCTTTTTTGACGAAGCGACGTCGGCACTATCCGATTTTACTATTTTGAGCATTGAATGATCGATTGACTTCGTATATGATTGAATGTGTGCGAATTAGAGACTAATAGGAAAGGTAGGATGGCAAATGGGGCAGCAACAAGCAACAACAAAGTTGGGTGTTATCGGGCTGGGCGGTCGCGGAAGTGGTTTATTACAGCTTCTGTTGACTATGGAGGATGTAGAAGTAACGGCGATATGTGATCTATATGAGGAGCGCCTGCAGATGGGGCTAGATATAACTAGCAAGTCGGGACGTTCACAAGCTGAGGGATACGTAGACTACAAGCAACTGCTCGCTCGTACAGACATTCAGGGTGTAGTTATTGCTACGACCTGGGTTACTCATGCCGAGATCGCCATCGCTGCTATGCGAGCAGGGAAGTATGCAGGCATTGAAGTTGGGGGAGCGGCGTCCTTGGAAGAATGCTGGGAGCTGGTTAGAACTTCCGAGCAAACTGGAATGCCTTGCATGCTGTTAGAAAATTGCTGCTACGGCCGCGATGAGCTTGCGGTCATGAATATCGTGAAGCAAGGTTTGTTCGGCGAGTTGATCCATGCCCAATGCGGCTACGAGCACGACCTGCGCGACGAAGTGGCGATGGGGGACGTCAATAAGCATAATCGCTACCTGAATTACCTGCACCGCAACGGAGAGGTGTATCCGATTCATGGCCTCGGGCCGGTGTCGAAGACGCTGGAGATCAATCGCGGCAACCGTCTCGTGACGTTAACCTCGATGTCGTCGAAAGCGCGCGGCATCAAGCAATGGGCGACCGACAAATTCGGCGAGCACGATCCAAAGGCCAAGCTAGACTGGGCACAAGGCGATATTGTGACTACTATGATCAAGTGTGCGGGTGGAGAAACGATCTCGATCATCCACGACACGACGCTGCCCCGTCCGTATTCGAGAGCGGGCAGGGTGCAAGGGACGAAGGGGTTGTGGATGGAAGACAACAACTCGATCCATATCGAAGGCAGAAGTCCAGCGCATAAGTGGGAGTCGTTCGATGACTACCGCGAGCAATATGAGCATCCGATCTGGAAGCAATATTTGGACATGGGTGTCCGCGGCGGACATGGGGGAATGGATTATTTGGTTCTCCGTGCCTTCACAGAGAGCATCATGAATCAGACACAAACGCCGATCGACGTCTATGATACTGCAGTATGGATGGCAGTAACGGTATTGTCAGAGGAGTCAGTTGCACTCGGAAGCATGCCGGTCGCTATCCCTGATTTCACCAAGGGGAAGTGGATCAGCCGTGAGCCCGCCCCTGTAGGTCGGTATTCGTTGGATACTATCGATCCAAAGCAGTTTGCCTTATAAATCGAATATAGAGAAAAAGAGCTTTCCCTGTCTGTGACGTGGGAAAGCTCTTTTTTTGTCTAGCTGATGTGTATCCCGACCGACATCTGCTCGATACTCACATACTCCATGCCAGCTTGCTTACCGAACGTAAGATCAAGCAGCAGCACGTTATCGCGGAGTATAGATTCGAATTGCTGCACGGCCATCTGCAATACCTCGTCAGCATCCAACAAGAGATGAATGCGCTTCTCGATCGCCAGATCAAGCTTCTTGCGAGTATCCTGCACGGCACGGATCAGCTCTCGTACAAGACCTTCCTGGGCGAGCTCGGGGGTAATGTCGGTGTTGATTGCCACGGTCATCTGATAGCCAGTCGCCGATGCGAATCCAGCCTTGGACCGCTTCTCTACGAGCAGTTCTTCGACAGGGATGCGCAGAACTTCGCCACCTTCTTCGGAGGCAATCGCAAGGTCAACGAATCCTTGTGCTACCACTTGTTGTGCTTGCCCGGCATCTAGCTGCTGGAGTCCGTTCTGTATGGAACTGACCTGCTTGCCGTATTTCTTACCGCCGATCTTCAAATTTAATTTGAACGAGAATTCGACGAGTTGACTGTCATTGGTTACGACGCGGATTTCTTTGACATTGATCTCGTCCTTAATAATCGCCTCATAGCGCTGCATGTCAAGCGACCGATCCAGGGAGACCATCAGCTCAGACAACGGCTGCCGGGTCTTAATGCTAGTCTCGTTGCGCACGTTCCGGGCTAGCTCGACGATCTGGCGCACGGTCTCCATCTCGGCTTCGAGCACAAGATCAATCGCGGATTCGTCGGCGACCGGGTAACGGTCGAGATGTACGCTGTCTTGCTCGCCACCCATATTACGGTACACGTCCTCCGCGATGAACGGCGTGAATGGAGCCAGAATGCGGCTAAGGCCGAGCATGACTTCGCGCAGCGTCTGGTAGGCAGCGACTTTATTAGCTGTCATGCCAGTTTCCCAGAAGCGGTCGCGTGATCGGCGTACATACCAATTGCTAAGCTCATCAACGAACGCTTCGATCCGCTTCGACGGATTCAGGAAATCGTTCGCTTCCAGTCCTTTGTTCACCTCTTGAATCATGCTGTTCATGCGAGAGATAATCCAACGGTCCAATTGATTCGTCTTCGGCAGCTGTGCATGCTCATTCGGCTTATAGCCGTCAATACCAGCATAGAGCGCATAGAAGGCGTGCGTGTTGTGAATCGTATCGATCAGCTTCGACTTCGCCTCGGACACGATTTGCTTGGAGAAGCGCTTGCTGTTCCAAGGTGCGCTGTCCGTCAGCAAAGCCCAGCGGAATGCATCTGTGCCGTATTCGTTAATGATCTCCCACGGATCGATGACGTTACCCTTACTCTTGGACATCTTCTGACCGTTCTCATCGAGGACGTGGCCGGTTGCCATGACGGATTTGTAAGGAGCTTTCCCGTTGTACAGCGTGGAGACGGCCAGCAAGCTATAGAACCATCCGCGCGTCTGATCAATGCCTTCCACGATCATGTCTGCCGGGTATTGCTCCTGGAACCGAGCTTCATTCTCGAACGGATAGTGATATTGCGCGAACGGCATCGATCCACTGTCGAACCATACGTCAATGACTTCCGATGTGCGGGTCATCGTTCCCGAGCAATGTGGGCAGGTGAGCTTGACGTCGTCGATGTACGGCTTATGCAGCTCCAGGTCGTCTCCAAGGCCTCCGATGGCCCGCTGCTGCAAATCCTTATAGCTACCTGGCGCATACTCCTTGTTACAATCGTCGCAAACCCATACATTCAGTGGAGTTCCCCAGTAACGATTCCGGCTAATATTCCAATCGATCAGATCTTCGAGGAACTTGCCGAACCGACCTTCCCGCAGATGCCCTGGGTACCAGTCGACGCTATTGTTGTTGGCGATCAGCTGGTCCTTGACAGCAGTCGTCTGGATGAACCAGCTTTCGGTCGCATAGTACAGCAGGGGAGATTTGCAGCGCCAACAGAATGGATAGCTGTGCTCGTATTTCTCCTTGGCGAACAAAATCTTCTTCTCGGCCAGCAACTTGACGATATCGACGTCACAGTCTTTGACGAAGCGACCTGCCAAGTCGGTGACAACCTCGGTATAGCGTCCAGAACTGTCCACGACCTGAAGCATGCTGATATTGTTCTGTTTGGCTACCTTATAGTCATCTTCCCCATGAGCAGGGGCGATATGAACAATCCCGGTCCCGCTGGAGTCGCTGACAAAATCACCATCGATGACGATATGTCCGCGTTCGATGGTAGCGTACTGGAACGGAGGTTCATAGGATCGGCCAACAAGCTCGGCTCCGGTCAGAGTGGATACGACCTCGTAGTCGCCCTTCATGACAGACTCAACGAGATTGGAAGCTACGATATACACGCGGCCGTCTTGTCTCACACGGGAGTAGCTCAGGTCGCGGTTGACTGCGAGCGCTACGTTCGCAGGCAGCGTCCATGGTGTAGTCGTCCACGCCAGAATCGCTTCTCCGCTTGCCTTGCCAGCCGCATCGTTCAACGGGAAGGCCACCGTCGCGCTTAGATCCTTCACATCCTCATAGCCTTGCGCCACTTCATGGGAACTTAGCGTCGTTTGACAGCAAGGACAGTAGGGGCTGACCCGATGGCCGCGATAGAGCAACCCTTTGCCGTGAATGGTGGAGAGGATGTTCCACACGCTCTCAATGTAGTCGTTCGTCAGCGTAATGTACGGGTTGTCGAGATCGGTCCAATATCCGATGGCTTCGGTCAGTTCGCGCCATTGTTTCTCGTATTCGAATACACTTTCCTTGCATTTCTTCACGAACTTCTCCACGCCGTACTTCTCAATGTCGCCTTTGCCGGAGATGCCGAGTTGCTTCTCTACCCCAAGCTCAACCGGGAGGCCGTGCGTATCCCAGCCTGCTTTGCGGATGACCTTATAGCCAGCCATCGTCTTGTAGCGGCCCATGAAATCCTTGATAACCCGTCCCAGCGCATGGCCGATGTGCGGCACGCCGTTCGCGGTTGGAGGTCCTTCATAGAATACGAATGCAGGGCTGCCTTCACGACGTCGGATCGATTCCTGGAACGTATCGTTTTGTTTCCAATAATCAAGCACGCGCAGCTCGCGGGCTCTGGCTTTTTCTTTTACATCTACTTTTCCCGTCATATGGACCACTCCTTTTTTCTTGAAAACCATTAGAAGGCATCAAAAAAACCCGCCCCCTAAGGGACGAGTTTGTTACTCGCGTTACCACCCTAATTCTGCGTCCCACCTGCCAGTCCTTCAGGCATCAAGCTCGCAGCACTCCATCAACGTACATGCATACGCGTTCCTGGTAACGGTGGAAGTCCGAATAAGCTTACTTGTCACGACGGTGGTATTCTATGCGACGTTCGGCTTCCCTTCTCGGAGAGGATGTTCGGCTGCGATCTGTTCGCCGGCTTTCAGCAATTGCCGGCTCTCTGGGGAACAGAACCCGGAGCGTACTCGTTCTCGTCATCGAATTTACATGTGTTATAACATGCTGAGCATGTTTTTGTCAAGTTGGCGCCAGAAGGTCATCTGTAGACAGAAAGAGACCCACAGCAACGGGCCGTGGGTCTTAAGGTTTATATTTTAAAAAGGGGGTCTTCTATAGAATAGCCTATAATTGTTAAGACAAGATCAAAATAACATTACAGTTGTGTTACAAATTTCAGGATGGAGCTGTAGCAGCAAATGAACGCCTGATTTTAACATCGATTATAAACCATCCCCGTCGTTGTCCACTGTAAGTTAATCTGTTCCCCTGTCATTACCACTCGATCCTCGGATTCCCATCGCACAATAACCGGAAGATCTCCCACATAGAACTCCCTCTCGGCACGGGGAATCAGGGTTCTCATTTTCCTGCCAGGATCCGTCAGAACTAGCTGTCCAGCATGATTGGTGTGAAACTCCAGCCACAGCCCGGTTGCGAGGTTTGAGTACGTCCCGTTGGTGGTCACAGCCGCAGGATCGGGAACACGTTCCAGATCAAACATCGCTAGCATCTCACGTTCATATACAGGCCAATCGCCAGCCGAGAGCTCAATTGCTTTCTTGTCGCAAGGGGCGTGTTGATAAAGGTCCAACGCTATGGTCCCGTAATCCCGCAGAAACTGCTTGTAGCTCTCAGGCTGCTGTGGGCGAGTCTGGTAGTAGGGCTGATGCTTGTCCCGGTTCCAGATGCGTTCGACAAATGACTCCCCGCGGCATCGGATGAGGTGGTCGATGGACTGTTCCGTCTGTTCCCGGTACAAGTACAGCAGAGTTGGATTCAGAGGTGATAGGAGTTGGAACAGCTGCTGTACAAAAACATCCAGTTCTTGCACAGATGCGTTAACCAATTGAAAGCAGAACAGCTGAAATTGGATTAGGGCACTATCCAGAATGACAACCAGCTCGGGGTCCTGCTTCATCTGATACGCGAAATACCGCCACTTCTCCAGCGCAACTTCCTTGTACCGTTCCAATGAAAACGACCATACATCATATCGCTTCAATTCCGCCAGTGCTTCCGCACTGATTGTGAGCCCATAATCCCACTCCACCTGAAGCAGGTCGATCCCGACTGTATGTTCCCGAACGATAGCCATAGAAGCAAGAGGAGACTTAGCTTCTGGATACATATGGATGAAAGCGTCATACTCCTCGTGAGTCAGACAAGCTTCCTGGAAAAATAACACCGGATGAGGCCTAGCCATCTCATGAATCCATCGGACTCGGCGTCCGTTGCGCTCCAACTGGGTGAGCAGGAAACGCGAATTGGTCGACTTCCCTGTTGCAGGCAGTCCTTCTAGCAGTATTAACACTCGTACACACCTCCTTATTCCGATAGCTGAGGATATACTCGAGTGCCCACATTCTGTTCAAAAGCGTAGGCGATTCGCAGAAGCTGCGGCTCGCTGTAGGCTGTACCGGTAAAGGCGACGCCAAACGGCATACCGTTCTCCAGACATCCGGCTGGTACGATAATGGACGGATAGCCGGAAATAGCAGCTGAATCGGTAACGCCTGGGCAGAATAGCGCGTCGAGCTGATGCTCCTGGAACAACCGATCGATGCCGTCTTCCCGGGAAGCCTTCAAGTCGCGTAGCCGATCCTGGATATACCGGGCTTCCGTAAGCGTACCGGACGTTTCGTGCTCTGCTTTCAGCAGCAGTTTTTGCCCGTATTTCTGTGTTTGCGAGTGATGGCGGTTATTGAAGGCGATCAGCTCATGCAACGTCTTTACGGGTGCGTGCGGACCGAGCGATGCCAAATATCGGTTGAATGCGGATTTGAACTCGTGCATTAGCACAGAGGAATTATGGCCGATATGGGGGAGATTCGTCTGATCGATAATAACGGCTCCCGCTTCCTTCATGCGGTGGATGACTTGATCGATTATTTCCTTCTCCTCTTGGGTGAAATCATCGATGTATCCGCGATTGATACCGATGCGGGCACCATGCAGCCCATCCTTGTCGAGGTGGGACGAATAGTCGAGCTGCGACCTGTCTGGTGCGAGCAGGGTGGATGCATCCGCCGGATCGGCCGATACGGCCATCGCTTGCAGCAGAATAGCTGCATCTTCCACCGTGCGCGCCAGCGGCCCTGCCGTGTCCTGGCTGTAGCTGATCGGGACAATGCCCGATCGGCTGATCAGCCCAAGCGTCGGCTTGATGCCGACTAGGCTGTTGCGGCAGGCCGGGTTCAGGATGGACCCGGACGTCTCGGTGCCGACTGCGGCTGCGCATAGGTTAGCCGCTACAGCGACGGCAGAGCCTGAGCTGGAGCCACCCGCGGGGAAGTTGCCGGGGCCATATGGATTTAGCACCTGGCCGCCTCGGGAGCTGTACCCGTTGGGCATGCCGCTCGTCATGAAGTTCGCGAGCTCGGTCATGTTCGCTTTGCCGAGAATGACCGCACCTGCTTCTCGCAGCTGCTTGACCAGAAAGGCGTCATCGGGTGCGAATGAATCGGCTAGCGCCAGCGTTCCTGCACTCGTATGCATGTTATCCGACGTGTTGATGTTGTCTTTCAGCAGGATCGGTACGCCGTGCATAGGCCCCCGGGCAAGGCCCGCAGCTCTTTCCTGATCGCATCGCTCGGCGATGTAGAGCGCATCTGGGTTCAGCTCCAGCACGGCATTCAGTCCGAACCCAGCCTTATCGTACTTCGCGATCCGCTCCAAGTACATCAGCGTTAGGCCGCGGGATGTTAACGTCCCAGATTCGAACGCAGATTGTATGCTTCGAATCGTTGTTTCTTCTACTATGAAACTCATTTCAATCACTCCTGATTGTTATTCTGCATCGGTCGATACGTCTAGTACCAACTTATCAGAGCTGAACGGGAGTGGGTAGGGAAAAGTTGAGTTTATTTGTTTGAGGTACAATTGGAGGCTCATTTACGCAATTCATTGAGATAATCGAATAAATCATTACACGCCGTCGTATGATTGTGTGATAGTATAGGATCTGGAAAATATCTCAACCCGTGAAAGGGGATCGGACATTCGATATGTGGACTCGTAGAGAGTTGAAAGACCGCGCCAAACAAGTATTGAGCAAGTCTTACTGGAAAGCTTTTCTGGTCAGTTTGCTACTTGCAGTAATAACCGGAGGGCTTCCAAGCTGCTCGCTGAACAACGGTTTCAATGGAACCGACGGCAACGCTGGAGGGGGCATGTGGACTCGCCTACCCTTTGGAAATGGCAACGAAGTGGACAGTGCGTTTATCGTCATCATGATTATCGTTATTGTAGTCATTATAATCGCTGTTTTGGCCGGAATCGCGTTCCGTATTTTTCTGAGCGCGCCGTTAGAAGTTGGGGTCCGTAAGTATTTTGTTCAGGCTGCACAAGACGAAGTCAACATGAATCATATGGGGTACTCCTTCGGCAAAGGTCGCTATGTCATGATTGTCAAAGCGATGCTATGGAGCGGCTTTCTTAACTTCCTGTGGTTCCTGCTGCTGTTTGTGCCCGGTATTGTAAAAGGCTACGCCTACAGCTTGGTGCCCTATATCGTTGCGGATAATCCCGTAATTGGAACGAAACGCGCTGTACAGTTGAGCAACCAGATGACCAGAGGACACAAGTGGCGCATCTTCGTACTGGATCTCTCCTTCTTCGGCTGGTTCTTACTAGGTACGATCGCACTGGTCGTAGGGACGTTATTCGTCTTGCCTTATTACAACGCCACCAAGGCTGAACTGTACTTGGCTCTGCGGCAAGAAGCGCTGGATGAAGGAATCACTAGCCGGTCGGAGCTGGGTTTGCCGGAACTGGTATAAAAAGAACGTGAGAGCAGGGGGCTGAAAGTCCCCTCACACCCGCTCCAGCTTCCGGTACGGCTCCGACGGCAGCTCGACGCGGATCGGGTCGCCCGGCCGCACCTCGCCGCCAGCGAGCACGATGCCCATGATGCCGGCCTTGCGAATGAGCTCGCCGTGTTCATCGCGACCGAGCACCGCGGCCATCAGGCCGGGCTGGAACTGATCGAGCTGGGCGCACGGATTTCGTAGGCCGGTCACCTCGACAACGGCGGAGTCGCCGAGGTAGAGCCGTGCGCCGGTCGGTAGCCCGAGCAGGTCGACACCACGCGTCGTGACGTTCTCGCCCATCTGTCCAGCGGATACTTGGAATCCGGTAGCCTGAAGTTGTTCATGCAGCTCGGCATGAATGAGATGCACTTGGCGAAGGTTCGGCTGTGTGGGGTCTTGCGCGACTCGGGATCGATGCTTCACCGTCGTACCTGCATGTGCATCCCCTTCCACGCCGAGACCTGTGAGCAGCTGGATGCTGCTGACGTTTGGTTTGCTGAACGCATGTGTGCCACTGCGGCTCACGACGGTTACCACCCCATTGTTCAGAACCATTCCCATCCTCCCCTTTACTCGGATTTAAAAACCTGCATTGCTGCAAACTATATCGTATCCCATCGGTTCTCGTATTTCACAAGCAGGGGATGAGCGTGGAACGGTTCTTCCGCCCAGATTAGCAATCTGATCTGACGAATCCAATGCTCATAACTTTTGTATGTGGCGAATCGGTTCGCCATTACGCCGGACAGTCCAAGAAAATGGGGGCCTTTGTACTTATCGGTTAGGAATTCGAGTGCGGTTTCTACGGGTGTATATTTCTTCCGCTTCCGCTCCCATTCGTCGATCTCGACAGGAATGTCAATGGATGTAAGCTGTTCGCACAGCTCCTCCAACCGCTTCAATCGAACGTGATAAGGCTCGGCCAGCCCAGAGGACTTGCTCTCCATCCTTCTCAGGGTTTGCTCGTGAAGCGGATACAGTATGACTCGGGCCAGATCATGCTCCTCCGCCCAGCGAGTCACTTTCAGTAGGTCCGCCTCCGAATAAGATGCATCGAAAGCATCGTAAACGAGCAGCGACCCTCGAATCGTTTCTTTCTCCGGTACATATCCGTAAGGAACGTGTGTGACTGTTCGAGCCATTGGGCATCGTCCTCCGTATCATTATTGAATTATGCTTTATTGTAAACCACTTCGTGAAAAATTAGTATTCGTATTCAGAAACTTATAAAAAGAGAAAGCAGGCTGACCCTAGGGGCCAACCTGCTATTTCGTTATCGATTTCAATTAGTTCTGAAAAATCGGAATTTCATTGCCTTTTGCCCAGACGCGCTCTAGCTGCAGCTCAGGCGAAACGAGTACAACGTCCGCTTGTTTGCCGACTTCCAGACTGCCGGTCTGACCGAATATCCCGAGTTGACGAGCGGGATTGCCACTGGCTAGCTGACTTGCTTGCGGGACAGTCAAACCGACCTTCTCGACAACGTTACGCAGAGCGCTGATCATCGTCAATGTGCTGCCGGCGAGGCTGTTGCCTTCCTTCAATGTGGCGACGCCATTGTTCACGTTCACGCCCAAGCCGCCTAGCTCGTAGCTGCCGTCTTCGAGTCCGGCGGCAGACATAGCATCGGTTATGAGCATCAAGTTGTTGTCTGTCTTCGCCTTCGTCAGAATGCGAATGCAGGCTGGATGTACGTGTACACAGTCGGCGATAATCTCGGCGCAGATTCGGTCATCCGATAAGACGGCGCCGACCGTGCCAGGATTACGATGGTGCAGGGCGGTCATCGCGTTATATGTGTGCACGGCTTGGTTGAGCCCTGCGTCAACCGCTGCAATCACTTGATCGTAGGTGGCGTCGGTGTGGGCAGCTGCAGCGTTAATACCGTGTTGCCGCAGCCAAGTAATCAGCTCCAGCGCGCCTTCCGTCTCGGGGGCGAGTGACAGCTGCTTGATTAACCCAGGGTAGGCCGAGTTCCATTGTTCCAACCATGCTTTTTGTGGAGGAACGATGTAGTCGGGATTTTGCGCGCCCTTCCACTTAATGTTAATGAATGGACCTTCTAGATGAACCCCGACGACTTGTGCATAAGGCATTGGCTTGGATTGATAGTTATGGACGACGTCCAGCACCTTGTCGAGTTGCTCCTTCGGCCCAGTCAATGTCGTAGCAACGATCGAAGTTGTGCCATGTCCGCCGTGGAAACGAGTGATCGTATCCATGGATTCCGCGCTGGCGTCCATGAAATCGCCACCGAAGCCGCCATGCACATGGACGTCAACGAAACCTGGCAGTGCCCAGCTGCCTTTGGCATCGATCGTGTCGCCGACAAACGGTGTACCGTTGTTGTCGCCAGCAGCGGTGATCGAAGCCAGACGGCCTTCTGCAAACACAATCGTTCCATTCTGAATAATACCTTCTTCTGTGACGATCATTGCATTTACAATACGTGTCGGTTTCATTCGAATAACCTCCCAGATTCGGAATCCAGCAGCACGACAACGTGCGGATGAGTCTGCAGCAGCGAAGCAGGACACTCTGTAGTGATAGGGCCGGTCAGGGCGCGGTGAACGATCTCCGCCTTGTCCGCTCCACGGACAACGAGCAGGATCATCTTCGCCTTCAAGATGGTGCCGACTCCCATCGTCAGGGCATGAGTAGGTACTTGATCGATGGAGTCGAAGAAGCGGGCATTGGCGGAGCGTGTCTCTTCCTTCAGCTTCACGATATGCGTGCCGCTCATGAGCGAGTGATCCGGCTCGTTGAAGCCGATATGGCCGTTGTGGCCAAGGCCGAGTAGCTGCAGGTCGATCTGTTGCGCATCGTCCAGTAAGGAGTTATAACGAATACATTCCTGTTCCAGGTCAGGGGCATTGCCGTCTGGAATGAATATTCTCGCCGGATTCGCATCGATATGCGCGAATAATTGCTGCTGCATGTAAGCGTGGTAGCTTTCTGGATGATCTTCGGGCAGTCCGACATACTCGTCCAAGTTAAAGGTAGTGACGGATTTGAAGCTGACCATACCTTGACGATGCGTTTCTACCAGGTCCTTGTATATACCTACCGGCGTTCCGCCTGTAGCGAGACCAAGCACAGCCTTAGGGTTCGTCTGTACCAGACCGGCGATAATGCCAGCACCAGCCTCGTTCAATTGTTCTTGGGATTCGAATTTAAGAATATTCATGGTCGGTTATCTTCCTCTTTCTTTGCGGTATTTGCGAACCATTTGATAAGACTGCTCCAGCTTAGGCACATATTCGTCGAACGACTCGCTGACCAGGCCCATGAACAGAATGTCAATGACGTGCAGTTGAGCCATTCTGGAAGCCATGTCACCTCGCCGCATTCCTTCTTCTAAGGAAGAAATGTAGAGGGGGATGTCGGCTAGTCCAGATAATGTATTCGGGCCGTACTTCGTAAGCGACACGGCGATAGCTCCGTTCTCCTTGGCGCAGCGCAGAGCGTCGATCGTCTCGGGTGTCTCGCCGGAATAAGAGATCGCGAATGCAACGTCGCCTTCCGTCAGATTGGAAGCAGAGGTGATCTGCATATGCGGGTCGGAGAACGTCCGTGCTCGCTTGCCAATCCGTATTAACTTCTGATAGAAATCTTCCGCCACCAAGCCTGATGTCGCGACGCCATAGATGTCGATCTGTCCGGCTTGTCGGAGCGTATCTAGCGTTCGTCTCAGCTGCTTCAGGTCGAGCATGCGGGTAGTGTCGGAGATCGAACGGAGATGGTTCGCCTCCATGGCCGCGACGATGCTCTCCAGTGTGTTGCCGGCGACGATGTCTTGGTACGACTCAGCTGCAGGCTGCTGAGCCAGCTCAGTCGCGAGCTGCATCTTCAGTCCGGTGAAGCCGCCGGGGTGGAACGCTTTGCAGAAGCGGGAGATCGTAGCCGTACTTGTGCGCGATCCTTCGGCAAGCTCGGTGATGCCCATGTGTACAACCTGTTGCGGATGTTCGGCAATGAACTCGGCCAAGCCCAACTCTTTGGGGTTCAAGCCATCCATCTTGGCCTGAATGGCGCGAAGGATGTCGGACATCGGATCACCCCTGATCATAATTGTTGTGTATTTGTAAATAATTTTAATGATAACTCTATTTTACACGAAAATTATTTACACTGCCAGCGTTTATTTGTAAATATTGCTTGGAGTCGATTGCATGAGTTTAACCATTGACTTCCAACCTGATTCATGGTTGTATTAAATTTGATTTGTATTGTTAGTGGTATAGAAATGGAGTGATTATAGATGAAGAAACGGATTTGCCCGGAAGCGATGCTATTCGATCTGGACGGGACGTTGTTCCAGACGGAGACACTGCTGCTGCCCGCTTACGAAGCCGCCTTCAAAGAGATGCGTGCGGAAGGCTCTTATGACGGGGAAACACCGCCAGCCGAGCGGATCTTGAGCAGTCTTGGCATGTTGCTAGAGCATATCTGGCAGCGGGTGTTGCCGGATGCAACGCCAGAAGTTCGCAGTCGGGCGGACGAACTGCTATTGAAGCACCAGACGGCGATGCTGGAGCAGGGAGTCGGGGCGCTCTATCCTGGCGTTCAAGAGACGCTCAGCGCTCTCCACGCGCGCGGCGTGAAGCTGTTCGTGGCGAGTAACGGTCTGGAAGGGTATGTGCGCGAGGTTATCGCCAAGTTAGGCCTAGCGCCGTTGTTCACGGATCTGTACAGTGCGGGACAATACGATACGCGCTCCAAGGTGGATCTCGTGCGGTTGTTGCTTGATAAACACGGGGTTGCATCCGCCTGGATGGTGGGCGATCGTTCTTCCGATGTGGAAGCTGGACGCGAGAATGGGCTTCCTGTTGTCGGCTGCAAATATGCAGAATTCGGAAAGCCAGGCGAATTGGATGGGGCGGAGATGATCATAACTTCATTCCCGCAATTGTTGGAGTGGGTGGAGTAGATGAAACGAAGATTCGTTGTTGAAGCGGTTATGCTCGCTACTTATGGCGAGCTGATGGTTCCTAGCATTCCGGTTGAGTATGTCATCCCTTATTCTACGATACTAGAGCTGTATGAAATGCGCGACAACGGCGATCCCGTCATGACTGAGCCAGAGGACGATGCCCATGTGAAGGGCAAGATCGGTGAGTTGATCGCCTTCTTCGAGACGCCCTTTAACAAGATCAAGCTGGAGCGTGCTCTACTTGCACCGTGGCGAATGAGTCCGAGCCTGCTTGCGAATGACCAAGTCAGCTTAGCCGTTATGTATGCGGTCGATAGCGCTCAATATGGCGAGCTGTTCGATCCGATCGAGACGGAGTTGCTGCTTACATCCATTCGTGAGAAAATACCGCTGCTTACGGATCAACTGGAATTCATGGACAAGGTGATCAATTCCGACATTCCTGTGCAGGTGTTCGATGTAGACGACTTCGAGTTCGCGCTGGATTCGGACATTTCGATGGAAGATTGGGGCAAGCTGTAGGGCTAAGAGTCTGTCCGACGACGAAAAGCAAATCCGTGAATATTTATTCATTGCTGCGGTTATTGCGGGAAAGGGATTGCACTCCACCGCTGTTGAAATTCAAATTGTTTTTAATTTATCTTATGGTACAATTTGATTTCAAAGGCGGCCGTAAACTTTACGCGCCATTCCCTTTCCCTCCATCACCCTATGAATAAATATTCACGAAAGCAAATCCGTCGTATAGACTCATAGTAGGTGAAGGAACTAAGAAGCGAAGAGGACCAGGCCAATACCAATTGGCCTGGTCCTCTTCGTTAATGGATGTACTCCGCCTTACTCCGCCTTACTCCGCCTTACTCCGCCTTACTCCGCCTTACTCCGCCTTACTCCGCCTYACTCCGCCTTACTCCGCCTGCTTCGCACGGAACATCTCGCCGATTGCGCCGATCGTACCGAGCGTTTCCAGTGCTCTCGTCGGCAGGAACACTTTGTTCGCTGGCCCTTTGGCAATTTCGCTAAGCGCTTCGAACGACCGGTATGCCAGCACATTCTCATCCAGCCCGGCTTCCCGCAGCATCTCGATCCGCGTCTTCTCGGCTTCCGCCACGGTCTGAATCGCCTTGGCTTGCCCAAGTGACTCCAGCTCTTGCGCCTGTCTATGCCCTTCCGCTTGTCGGATGCGGGCTTCCTTATCGCCTTCGGCTCGCAGAATCTTGCTCTGCTTGTCGCCTTCAGATCGCAGAATCATATCCTGCTTGGCTGCTTCTGCTTCCAGAACGACGGCACGTTTGGTACGTTCGGCCTTCATCTGCTTATCCATCGCATCTTGTATATCGGTCGGGGGCTTAATGTCGAGCACCTCAACGCGCTCGATGCGTACCCCCCATTTCTCTGTCGCTTCATCGAGTGCGAGCCGAATTTCGGAAGATATTTTCTCACGTCCAGACAACGTTTCGTCCAGCTCCAGCTTCCCGATAATTTGCCGAAGCGTAGCGGTCGTGATATTGCGGACACCGTACACATAGTCGGATATGCCGTATGTAGCCAAGTCAGGTGCGATGATCTGGTAGAAAATAATCGTGTCGATGTGCACCTGAACATTGTCCTTCGTAATGACGGTTTGCGGTGGAACATTCGCCTGTTGAATACGCAGGTCATGATAGACACGCACATGGTCGATGACGGGGATAAGAATATTTACGCCCGGTGTGAGCAACCGATTGAATTTGCCCAGCCGCTCAACCACGCCGACTCGCTGTTGTGGAACGATTTTGATCGACAGGGCAATCGCCACAACGATAAGTACAAGAATTACAATTGCTACAAACATGCCCACAAGCACTCAGCCTCCTCGATTCTCAACTTCCAGTATGGTAGTTCCGCGTCGGATGACCGTGACGAATTGTCCGGCCTCTAGTGCTTCCGCCGCACTAGCGCTCCATGTCTCGCTGCCAATTCTGACGATGCCAGGCTTCCCAGGTAATATCGCCTCCAACACAACCCCTTCCTTGCCAACCAATTGTTGGTTAGGCTCCTGATATTCGGTTCCGGTGTGCATCCATCTTGTCAATGGCTTGGTGAAGATCGTGAGCAATAGGGAAACTAATGCTCCCGATACGATCTGAACGACCAGCAGATCGGGAAACAGCAGGGACAACAAGCACGCTACAGCCGCACCTACCGCCAGCCATAACAAATAAAAGGTTAACGTCAGCATCTCAACAACAACGAGAATCCCGGCTATGACAAGCCAGATGATCCAAGTGGCCATATGCCTCCCCCTTTCGTGCGCTTTACAATAACCTATGTCCGAAGGCGGGGTAATATATCACGAATAAGACCCGACCGATTAGAAGTATCGGCCGGGTCTTTCAATTCCAATCAGAACTTATAAGAAGTGGTAGCTGGATATATCTTTGCCTGCAAGCGCATAACGCTGGTAATGCTGGTAGTGAGCCTTGTACAAGGCACCGTTCTTAGATGGCGAGTAGGTCAGGAACAGCTGCTTGCGGCTGTGATCCGACAAGTTCGGGCCACTCTGATGCGGTGTGAAGGAGTGGAACAAGATGATGTCGCCGGGGTTCGTTTCCACGATTTCTCCGGTAGCAGGGTCAATTCCGGCAATCTCCTCCAGATTCATATTCCTAAGCTCCCCCGGAGTAGAGCGGAGTCGATCGTGATAACCCGGGAACAGCTCCAAGCCTCCATTCGCCTTAGTGGCGCCGTCGATGGCTACCATGACCGAGATGAGCCCTTCGATCGGGAACCCTTGCCACCACGAGGCGTCCTGATGCATACTGTAGCCGTTCGCGCCTGGCAGCTTGAAGATTAACTTGTCTTTGAACAACACAGGTTCGTCCAAGTACAGATCCCGCAATGGCGCCAACAATCGTTCATCCGCTACCAAGTTGGCCATAACGGAGGAAATATCGTGAACCGGATCAAACTTCTCGACCTTGCTTTCTCCATTCCCGTAGGATCGATGAGCGACACGAACGTTATATGGATTCGTATAAGGCGCAAGAGTAAGCAGTCGATCACATTCGACTTGCCATACCTTGGCGTCTTCTGGCGTGAATACGTTTCGCAACACCAAGTACCCCTGTTCGTTATACTGCTGGATTTGCTCTCGGCTCAAAATATTCAATGCTTGCCCCATCCTAATGTGCCCCTTCCATCTCGTTTTTTGCCTATATAATTTGTTTGCCTCGTCTTATGAACCCTATATTACACGTGTTGATTTACTAATTCCATGCACTGGTTTATAATTTTACATATACTTTTTTTCTATATTCAAAAGATTGCGGGAGTGAATGAAATATGCTTCGTCCGGTCCAAATTCTGAGGTATAGCTACAATGGTTCAACAGGACACTTCACAATGGAACAAGATGTCTACGAAGGATGGGTCATTCTAGCGGCGCAGTCTGGCAAGTTCTGGTTCCGATTGGAGGGAGAACATGAGCTTGTGGAAGACACAGCGGAATTCGGGGAGCTGGTCATCTGTCCGCCAGGCAGCGTCTTGATGCGAAGGGCGCTTGAGCCCATAACGTTTCATTTCATGGAGCTGTCGGCCGAAGGGACGTGGCAACCAGGGAAAGTGCGGATTCGCGATGCGGGACGTCTTCAATCTTCGTTCTCCTATCTGCAAAAGGTGAATGCTGAGGGTCGGAATGAGAGCACGAAAGAAGAGGTGGAACACCTGATTGGGGATTTACTATTTCTGATCAATCGGGAGAAGAAGCAAGCGGCTCAGCAGCGGAAGGGCAAGAGCGATACGCTTATGCCGCAAGCGGCTGCTTATATCGAACAGATGGCGTGTGGACCGGATATGTCGATGCAGACGTTGGCCAAGCGTCTCGGCATTAGTCTGTCTCAGTTGTCGAAGCGATTCCAAGCATTCTTCGGGGTGTCGCCAGTCGAGTACGCCACTACGGTACGGCTGGCGAAGGCCAGACTGCTTCTGATCGATACGGATGAGACGCTGGAAGCGATCGCCGATCAATGCGGATATCGCAATGCGTTCTACTTCAGTCGGATATTTACTCGGCAGCAGCAGATCAATCCTTCCGTGTATCGCAGACAATATCGGGTGTAACCTTAAGAAGTTGTTAAGAGTTTATTACATCTTAATTAAGATTCAGGCTGTATAGTCATAAGAGTCAAACGCACCGAACAGTGCAACCAACTACTATTGGAGGGCCTTATGATTACCGTTTCGGATTTACATCATGAATTTCGTATAGGCAAAAAAGGCAAGGAGCGTATCGTTCCGGTGCTGCAGCAAATTAATCTGCATGTGAAGCAGGGGGAGATTGTGACGGTTGTCGGCCGAAGCGGTTCCGGCAAATCCACGTTGCTGAACCTGATCAGTGGCTATATAAGAGCGACAGCCGGAAACATCATCGTGGATGGCCGCAACGTGACGAAGCTGAATGAAGGAGAATGGGCGGATTTCCGATTGGAGAAGTTCGGATTTATCTTTCAGAGCTTCCAGCTGATTCCGAGTATGACCGCTGCTGAGAATGTAGAGCTTCCGCTCGTGTTCAAGGGAATTGATGAGAAGGACCGCAAGCGTAGAACGGCTGAGATGCTGAAGCGGGTCGGTCTTGAGGAATTTGGCGGACACTATCCGGGTGAACTGTCAGGCGGTCAGCAGCAACGGGTAAGCATAGCCAGGGCGCTTATCGTGAATCCTCCCATCATATTGGCGGACGAGCCTACAGGCAGCTTGGACAGCGAGAACGAGCAGTCTCTGCTCGCCTTCATTCGGCAGTTGAATCGGGAGAACGGCATCACGTTCCTTATTATTACGCATGACGATCAGGTCGCTTCTATCGGGCACCGCACCCTGGCGCTTCAGGACGGACGTATGGTCGAGTCGCTTAGCGCGATGGGCAAGGGGGCATTCCAATGAAGCTGAAAGATAAATTCCGGTTTGTTCGGCAAAATATGAAGAAAAATCGCTCCCGCGTATTCATGACGGTTCTGGCTACCGCTATGGGTTGCTCGTTCTTGATGGTGCTGGCTTCGGTAGGTTTCGGCTTGCAGAAGAGTGTAGTTGAACAAATAACGGAAGGCCGGCTGATGACGGATATTAATGTGTACGGGAAAAAAGATGACAAAAACAATTACCATGCATTGAAAATTGAGGACATTTCCTTCCTGGAAGCCATTCCTAACGTCAAGGCCGTTACCCGCCGCCAATTCGTCGGACAAGGACCGACGTTCCAACTCGGTAATTTGTCAACGGTTAGCCAGACGCTCGTCACACATATGCCCTCAGAGGTCAAAGCCGGGTTCGAGCTGTCGGAAGGTCGATTGCCGCAAGCGGACAATGAGGTGATCGTCGGGTACAACTTCGCTGAGACACTTCGTGTTCCTGGCGATAAGACATCCGAGGAAGGGGATGAACCAACGGACGGCAAAGCTGCAGCGGCGGTTAAGAAAGATAAAGTGCCGGTTCTCAACAAGACATTAGATATGGAAGTCAAGCAATTCGTGAATAAAGTCGAGCAGAAGAAAACGATTCAAGTGACCGTCGTAGGGATCACGAAAGCGCCAACGCGCGAATGGAATAAGGATCAAAAAGTCTATATCTCGGAAGGCATGCTGAAGCAAATCGAAGACTTCACCCAAACACCGCAAGGGCTAATGAACCCGAAAGATGCGGATGCCTCGAAAGGACCAGTACCCCCTTCGCTCTCCGCGCCGCGCGAGTATAATGACGTGCACGTATTTGCCAAGGACGCAGAGAATGTCAAGGAGATCGTCAAGCAAATGAACGATAAGAAGTTCGCCTCTCACTCGATTGTGAACGAATTGGAGCAGGTCAACGTCATGTTCACCATCATGAAGATCGGTCTGCTGCTGGTCGGAACGATTGCGGTCTTAATCGCTTCAATCGGTATTTACAACACGATGACGATGGCGGTCACTGAACGCTCGCAGGACATCGGGATTATGAAGGCAATCGGTGCACATCCGTCCACGATCAAGAGCGTATTTCTGATTGAGAGCACGTATATTGGCGTGCTAGGCGCGTTCATTGGCACGGTTGTGTCCTATGCGATCAGCTTCGCGGTCAACTTATCGCTCCCGGCTGTAATCTCGGGATTGTTGAAGGAGAAGCCGCCCGAGGGATTAATCTTCAGTGACATCCCGCCCATGCTGACGCTTATCTGTGTCGCGATCAGCTTGCTCGTCGCGATGGTATCCGGATTGCGTCCTGCCAAGCGAGCGACACAGGTCGATGTGCTCAAGGCGCTCCGACGCGACGTATAAGCTGAAGAGTTGTTAAGGTTATGTTAAGTTCATTGCCTGTCCTATTTTGATTTCATGATCTGTAAGGTATAATAGTTTTGGGAACACAACATTATCCAATAAGGAGTGAAGTAATGGCTGTTCAGGTCTATCTGAATTTTAACGGAAATTGTAGGGAAGCAGTGGAGTATTACGAGACGGTTTTTGGAGTAGAGAGACAAAATTTCATGACGTTCGGAGATGTGCCACCTGACCCGCAGTACTCTCTTCCAGAAGAAGCCAAGCAACTGGTCATGCACGCACGCCTTAACATTAGTGGAAGCACGGTTATGTTCTCGGATGTTTTCCCAGGTATGCCTTTCGTTGAAGGCAACAATGTCAGCCTATCCATAGTCAGCAATGACATCGATGAAGTGAAGTCGTTGTTCCATAAGCTGAAAGAAGGCGGCAAAATCGGTATGGAGCTTCAGGAAACGTTCTGGAGTAAATGCTATGGTAATTTAACGGATAAGCTAGGCATTCAGTGGCAGCTCAACTATGAGAGTGAACAATAACATATATAGAGGTTAGAATAGGACAAGGATATGGAACTTTTCTTCTAGGAGAAAGATTCTATATCCTTGTTGTGTATCAGGACAGGCATTTAGAAATAATGGGAGGTGGGGGTGAGCGAGATGTTGTTTACGCCAATCAAGCCGATGCAAGCTAGCTGGGGAGAAGAAGCGTTCGATGATGAGGCGTATATTTTCGAGCCCAAATGGGACGGATGGCGCATATTGCTGCATAAGCAGGGAGAGCGTATCGAAGTGCTCACCCGCAGTGGTCAGCGAGTGACAGACAACTTCCCTGAGTTAAGAGAGATGACCTCAGCCATCCGAGCGCACTCGGCCATCCTGGATTGCGAAGGTATCGTCTTACGTGAGGACAAGCCGGTGTTCGACGATTTCACATACCGGTTGCGCATTAGTCAAGGAATGAAAATTAACAACGCGGTACGTTCGCATCCAGCCACGTTCGTAGCCTTCGACGTCCTGTATGTCGAGGAACGTGTAGTTTTGAACGAGCCGCTTCTGGAACGCAAGAAACGATTGGGCGACTTGCTTGCGCCAACCTCGCTCTTGATGCCAACGATGTATGTAGCGGGACAAGGTAAAGCTCTCTCCCAGTTGACGCGAGAGCGGGACATGGAGGGAATTGTAGCCAAACGCAAGAATTCCATCTACAGTATGGGAGCGGTAAGTGACAATTGGTTGAAGGTTAAGCATGTCCGGACGATTGATGTGATCGTGCTCGGCTATCGGATCGATCCGTTCGAGCTCGTGCTCGGGTTGAACTTTCGCACCGTGCCGAACAAGCCGATTGCCGTAGTTTCGAGCGGGCTGCAAGAGGCGGACAAGCAACAGTTTCTGCAGGGGGCCACATTTCTTCACAAGCAGATGGAGCGCGGTACACAGTGGCTGGAACCGCGAATCTGCTGTCGAATCCGGTACCGTGACCGGACGGATTCCCATCAACTGAAGCGAACCGAATTCGTACAATTTCTATGGGAGAAACAGCCGGAAGCGTGCATTTGGCGAGGCTAATAGGTTGAGGGCACATACCACTGCAACAGCAATAGCGCGGATAATCCACGCTAACTGCTATTGCCTGAGCCTGAACTGTAATTGTCGCGTAATACTCATTCTTAAAAGACAGTCGCTGTTGTATTAGATGTAGTTGCCGATGTTTTGGCATGCTTCAAGCGAATCAGATGCAAGGAATAATGGATGATCCGCTCGAGAGATTTTTTGCGGATGGGCGGCTCGTCGAACTTCATTGGCTTGGAGTTGGCTTCGAAAAACCAAATATTCCCTCCTGTATCAATGCCCAGATCCATGGACATTTCGCCGAGCAGGTGCCCGGACTTTTTCTCGATCTGTCTTGCGATGGCAAGCGACGCCTTCTTCGTACGGACTAATATTTTCCTTGCTCCTTCGATGCCGAAGCCGGAGGCGAGAAGCTTCTCCGGATCATCGATCGAGCCACCGCGCGGTACGTGCGTCGTAATGCTGAGCTTCCCGGCGAGCCGGGCTCCGATTCCGGTTAGATCCCACTCTCCTTTAGCATTTTTCTGTACGAGCACGCGGAGGTCGAACGGTCTGCGCTTATAGCGGGACAGCGTAATGCCCTGTTGAATAATATACTCTTCGTCGTCTTCCATTTGCTCCTGAACTTTGTTCCACAATTGCGATAAGGTAGTGGATTTAATGATAAGGCTGCCTTTTGTTTCCTGTACGCTTAATCGGAACTCGGGTTTGCGAAGTTGCCGCAAATAAGCCCGCTGTAGCTTCATAATGCCTTTGCCTGCCTTACCGCGAATGGGCTTCAGGTATACAGTTGGGTATGTTTTAAGCACGGTCTCGAGCTCGGCACAGTTCGTCATTTTTCGGGTAATCGGAATATATTTGGCGGTCGTTCTAGCATTGTTCAGCCACTCGAACAGCGTCCATTTGTTGAAAAACATCGGGTTGAATAGCCGGATATGCGGATTTTTCAGACACGCCTGAAGCGTTAGCTGCACTTCGGGCCTAGCTTCATCCTGACGATTCGGAATCCGGTTGTAGATTACATGGGGGGTTGCGATCCATTGCTGAGACCACGTATTCGTCTCCACATTGTATATATGACCGATCATCCGTTTGTTTCTCGGCTTCAAGTCCTTCACCGTGATGACGCACACCGACACGCCCATCTCGTAACCGGTGCGGATCAGATCAATGAAGTTGTTGCGATTGCCCCGGAACTGCTCTACTTCGTCATCCATGGTTAAGATGGCTAAGATGGGGCGCTGCAGAGTCTGCTGCGCGGATATCTCCACTTAATTCTCCCTCCTCGCCCGGAAATTACCCAGGTAGGTCAGGTGTTCGAATATATACTGCAGAGAGGAATTCCMTTGAGATTTAAGCAGCGGATGCTTGAAGATGGAACGGCCCGGCTTGGAATTCGCCTCGAACATCCAGATACGTTCCTGCTGGTCGATGCCTATATCGAGTCCGAGCTCTCCAAGCTTATGCGGGCTGTTGCGCTCAATCGCTTCTGCCAGCTTGATGGCCACTTCATTCGCTTCCTTAAGCATTGTCTCGGCTCTCGCTCCGAATACCCGGTCCAGCACATGCTCGGGAGTCATAATCATCCCCCCGTTCTTCACATGGGTCGTCACGCTGCCTTTCCCGGCTTTCTTGGCGCCAATGCCAGCCACGACCCACTGGTTGTTCCCATTCTTGTGCAGGTGAAAGCGAAAATCGATCGGGCAGCTCTCCAGCTCGATTAACCGGATGCCTTGCTGGACGACGTAATTACGCATGCGGCTGTGCGCGCTGATGAGCCGAAACAGTCCGGAAATATTGCCGAAGCGGAACAAGACGTTTTTACCTTGCCGACGAAACCGGGCGAAGTACCCCCGCTTCGGGTGGTAAGTCAGCCTGTAGATGCCGATACCCAAACTGCCGTCGGTTGGCTTCAAATAGACGAAGCGGTGCTTTTCCAGCATTTCCTTGATCTTGTCGGGGGAAGGGTTGTTGAATGCTTCCGGGACGTGCTTGTTAGCTTCCTGATCGCCTTCTATCAGCTTATACACATCAGACTTATCGAAAAAGCTCCAGTTGAATATCTCAATGCCACGCCGTACGAAACGATCCTTCAGATGGTCCATCGACATCGAGCGGTCGAGCCTCCGGTTGCCAAGCCGATTGTAGATGGAGTCCGGCAGCGGCACGGTTTTGCGCAACCAACCGTCTGTAGTGGGAAAATAGCCGAGAATCGTTTCCTCCTGCCAGTTGATGTCACTCGGCATGAAAGCGAAGTAGTAAGATTGACGACTTCCTGGCCGGATATATTGTTTCAGCATCGCAGAACGCCCCCCAAACGGCTGAACGACGCTGGGGCTTGATGCATTCGTCATAATCCCGATGAGAGGACCAATCTGGACCTCCTTATGGTCATTAGTCATAACCATGACATTCCCGCTTCTTGGCACCATCAATTGTTGTCTGACTAGGAGGGGAAGCATCATATGTTTACCAGGCTTCTTCATGGATTTCAAAGTAACGGAAACCGATTTACTACCAAGCTTCAGAGTGAGCGAGTTCGTGCTTGTGAGCTGAAGTGCCTTCATAAGCGTCGTAGACATATGGACAACCCGGTCAGACCGTTGTGCAAATTGAATAGAGCAAAACACTAAACTCATGAAAGGACCCTCCTAGTTGTGTCCAGAAGATAGCGGGCGTAAAGAATTGGATTGCGGACCGAAGCGATTCTCGCGGTTGGGTCGGTTAATCGACTGAACGCCGAACGGCCCGGTTTGGAGTTGGCTTCTATGATCCAGACATTTCCATGAACATCAATACCCAGATCGATGCCTAGCTCTGCTAATCTTCCGTGATGTTGCTCCAATATTTCAGGAATTTGTGTGGCGATGTCTTGTAATGTACAGTGAATCTGTTCGGCTCGCTCTTCTCCGAACTCAAGACTTAAGAAAGGGATCAGATCTTCCGCGACGCCGCCTCCGTGCAAATTGGATGTCACACTTCCGTGTTGTCCGCGGCGTACGGCCGTCCCGGTTACAGTCCAAATGCCTTTTCGGTTTTTCTGCACCAGACATCGTACATCGAACGGGTCACCGTTCCGGGCATTTAGCTGCAGATAAGGCTGGATCAAATAAGGTCGGCCTGCTGTGAAGGCTGTTAACCATTCATGAAAGCTTCGTTCGGAGGTGAACGTTCGCCCAATTATGTCGTTGCGCCTGTTTCTTCCGCTTACGCGATAACAGCCCTCTGTAAGCGTCACACGCAGAACACCCTTACCTTGTGAGCCTGCTTCGGGCTTAAGAAACAGCTCTCCCCGCCGGAATAAGTCGTCTCTAAGTCCGCTCCAGCTAGCAAGACGCTTCGTGTCCGGCAAAAATTCGCGCAAGGACATATGACACATCAACATTTGATGTACCTGCCATTTCCCTTTTAGCCCGTACCCAAGAAGGAGAATTTCCGGACGCTGCTTCAAGCGTTGAATGCAATCCCTGTATTGCTTGTAGTTCAGCTTGTTATGAAAAAAACATCGGTCGTAAATAACCTGGGGCAGCGGGAATTTCCCGGCCCTCCATCCTCCTTGCTCGGAGGAGTAGGTGTATCCTTCGACGCTCGTTTCTTCAAGTCTCAGCGATTCTGGGAAAAAAACGAACACGACGATGCCGAGCTTAAGTCCGATTCGGCATAATCGGCTGTAGAATTGCTGATTCGCAAAAGGGGAACTCAGCGGTTTTTCACAAACCATAATTCCGACATAAGCTAGTTGTTCCCTGATGTTGTTCATAGGTGTACCTCAGAAGCCCGTCAAGAAGCGGGCGTAATGAATCGTTGATTTGACGGAAGGCCGTATCACCCCATCGGTGAGCGGCGTTCCATCGTTTTTGGACGGTTTGGAGTTGGCTTCAAGCAACCAAACTTTCCCGTTCGTATCGACAGCCAAGTCTAGGCCAAGCTCTCCGAAATGGCCCTTGATCTGCTCTTCAATGCCTCCTGCAATATCGAGCGCAGCCTTCCGCAGTTGTGCCGACACGGTCTTCAGCATGCCGGAGCTTAATGTGGACTTCTCCAATGCTTCACGCACCTTGCTTAACGTACCGCCCCGGGCTAAATTCGACACGAAGTGGTTGTTGCCCGCTGTGCGTCCAACAATGGAGGTGATGGCCCACTCCCCGGTGCTGCCCCGTTGCACCAATGCGCGGAAGTCTACTGGCCTCCCGTCAATCTCGATGAGCTGCAGTCCTTGCTGAATTTGATACCTGCGCTGCTTCAACTTACCGGAGATCGTGGAGAAGACGGCACCGAGACTGGTGAACGATTGCTTTGTCGTGCCAGTCATGCTGGTCAAGTGACACATGTAGGACTGGTTGTTGGCTCGAATAATGCGTATAATGCCTTTGCCCAGGCTGCCTGTTACAGGCTTCAGGTACACGACGGGATATTTGGCCGACATCGACCTCAGCATCGTGTAATTTTTGAACAGGTGCGATTCGGGTAAATATTTGATCAGTTCGGGTTTGTGGCGCAGAGCGTCGAATACTTCGGTTTTGTTCAAATACTTTTCATTGAAGATGGCGGTGCCGAATCTGGATTTTACTTCTTTCATAAAATGCTGAACGCTCGGTTTGTTCTCTAATTTCCGGGATGTGAGACGATTGTAGATGACGTCGGGAATCGGGAAGTCCGACTTGCGCCAGCGGCCGGAATGCGTCCAACCTTCCAGATGCTGGTGGCTTGCCGTGATGTCCGACGTGGTGAAGAAGAATACAAAGGCTCCGTACGCGTGGCAAGCTTCAACCAACTCTTTGCAGAATGACGTAACTGAACCGAAGAGCCGATCGTGAGTAGAGGGATAGACGCGGCTGATCATTACCCCGATTAGTGGTCCGATCGTTATCGTGCGACTGGCCGATTTGTACTGGAATCCCAGATGGGAATTGTGGTGCAGGCCAAGTTTGGAAGCTAATGATTCTGCTATGCGAATGCCGTCGATATGCTGGACGGGAATGACCGTAACGGGCGTTTGAGATGCGCCGAAACATAAGGTCGTACTGGCGTTCGTGGGGATTTTGTACTGTTTGACCAGGTGTTCGCTCAGCATAATTGAGTGATCGCTGATCAAGGTGCCCGAGCTTTGTACTTGTATGGTGATTTTCGTACCAGCCATGATTGGTCTCCTTCATAAGCGCAATCTGGTTGTTCACTTGCTAAGTTTAATAAAATAACTACTTCATCATATGAGGACATATATCTTGTGGTGATTGGCATTTTCACCTTAGTTTTAGGCCTGATCTATCCTCGTGCAGCATATCAGCCAGACAAGCATATCGTGCCTTCCAGCCGCATAAGATAAAACAACATGTACGAGTTGGAGGGAACGCGATGAAAACATGGAAGAACGTCATTTATTTGAGTTTGGCGCTAGGTATGCTCATTTACGCGATACCGCGGCTTTCGATCGGAGGCAGCTTAACCTTGCCTACTGTATTCGGGATCTTATGGATCGTATTCGCGTTAGTCGTGGTTGCGGCGCATTTGCACCGGATTATTGGGGTAGATGAGGTGCAGGAGAAAGAATTGCGGCAAGTGCGACAAGTGGCAAGAGTGCGGCGGCAGCAGTGGATAGAACGGCAATTGGGTTCCGGTCACAATAGGAAGTAAGTCTTTGAGGGAGGCGGAGACGGCCGTTCCAAGTGAAAAAAAACCCCCTAAGCTCAAACATCTTGTTTGAACCTCCTTGGATTGTATAAGGGATTTAGCGGTATGAGGTTCAAGCCAAAACTCGCCGGGGTTCACTACTCACTTTCCACTCCTTTAACCACAATGAATCGACAGCCTCCCATGGAGGCTGTTTCTATAAGAAGACACAAAAAAACCGCTCGGATTCAGTTCCGAGCGGTCTTATTATGGTTGTTTAATCGTAGACCTACAGCTCATTACCGTTTGCTGACGCCATTCCGCCAGATTTGATGACTTGCTGCCAAGCGAAATCGGACGAGGCTGGGCCCTTGATCGCGAACTCATTGCATGTTCCGATTCCGATTGCGGCTTTTCCGTGCTCACGGCCGTGAAGGAAACATAAACCGTTCAACATATCGTCGCTGACCTTATAGTATTTGCAATTGTAGCAACTTGATTTCAATTGAGGAGAGATGCATCTATAGTTCATCTGCTGTTAACCTCCAGTTGAGAAGGAAATCCTTTTTATTAGAACTGTTTCCAGAATAAAGGACTGTTGGGTTGGTGTATATATACTTTCGGTCTCCTGAATTTTGGTGTACAAATCTACAAGTCTATGATATGATTATCAGATTTTATTGGGCGGAAATGGTTGAGAATCATATTTTTATTCGTGAAAGAAACGGTCGTACTCTTGGTATGCTCGTTCTCGTTCTCGTCGAAAAACACTTTGCAAAGCTTGTCGTCAAAATGCTTGATCTTGTTCATGTTGACCAGATTGATGCGGTCCAGCTTGTGGAACCCGAGACTGCCCATTCGCTTAGCCAGCTCAGACAACGTGTCCAACAAATAAAATTTGTCCTCGGCTGTATGGAATACGACGGTGCGTTCTTCCACTTCCATGTACAGAACATCATCAGCATCCAGCATGATTATGTCAAGATCGTGTACGAGATCGCGTGTTACGGGAAATTTCATCCGATTCACTCCAAAATGACTTGTAGATTGCCGGGTATGCGCAACATCGATGAGATTTATGAATGGAAATTAATGAGAGTTGTTCCATAAGATATTAAATTAATGGTACTACAATGCATAGCAAATGAAAAGCTCTTCTGTTAAAAATTTCATAAGGTTATAGGTCCTTCGCATGAAGAACATTTGTGCTTATTTCTACAACTAACTATAATAAATGTAACAGATAGGATACAGATCAACCTAATTGGGGTGGAATATATGGATGAAATCCTTCACGAAGCGGTTACGAAGCACGAACAGTTGCTTCAATACATTGCTGGACTGAAGCTAGGAACCAAAATATCCGTTCGGAAAATCGCTAAAGAAATGGACGTCAGCGAAGGTACAGCGTATCGGGCCATCAAGGAAGCCGAGAATCAAGGTTATGTTAGTACCCGTGAGCGGATTGGGACGATTCGGGTCGAGCGCAAGCTCAGGAACAACATCGATAAGCTTACATACGCCGAAGTCGTCAATATCGTGGATGGACAAGTGCTAGGTGGGGCGCTGGGTCTCGATAAATCGTTGAATAAATTCGTCATCGGCGCGATGGAAGTGGAAGCGATGGCCCGATATATCGAGGCGGGCAATCTTCTGATCGTTGGCAATCGGTTCCAAGTGCACCGGTACGCGTTGGAGCATGAAGCGGCCGTTCTTATAACGGGGGGCTTCGACACGAGTGAGGAGATCAAGCGGTTGGCCGACGAGCTGCAGCTGCCTATTATTTCGTCCAGCTATGACACGTTTACTGTAGCTTCGCTCATTAACCGAGCGATCTATGATCGGCTGATTAAGAAGAAGATTACGCTTGTGGAAGATATTATTGAAACAACAGGTGCACCGCGAGCTTTGAAGAGCAGCAGTACCGTGAAGGATTGGGAGAAACTGCTCGAAGAAACCGGGCACAGCCGGTTCGCTGTAGTGGACGAGTGGAACCGGGTTATCGGGATGGTGGCGTCCAAGGATTTTATCGGTGTTCCGAAGGAACAGACGCTCGACAAGGTGATGACGCGCAATCCGTTGACCGTGAATCTGCATACGTCCGTTACATCAGCCGCTCATATGATGGTGTGGGAAGGTATCGAGCTCTTGCCTGTTGTGGATAACAAAGGCAAGCTGATCGCTGTAATTAACAGACAGGACGTTCTGAAAGCACTGCAGTACATTCAGAAGCAGCCACAGATCGGAGAAACGTTCGAGGACCTCATTCTGATGGGGTTCGAGGAGCATAGGGAAGAGTCGGGACAGCTGCTCTACAAGGGGGTTATTACGCCGCAGATGACGAGTCATCTCGGCACAGTGTCGGAGGGTGTACTGACGACGCTAATGACCCAATGTGCCTATCGGGCGCTCAAAGCGCAGAAGAAGAGCGACTATGTGCTGGAAAATTTCTCGGCTTACTTCCTGCGGCCCTTGCAGCTGGAGAGCAAGATCGAGGTGCGTCCGCGACTGATCGAGCTGAGTCGGAAATTCGGCAAAGCCGATGTGGAGATCTACCACAACGGCTCGCTTGTATGCAAGGCGATGATGGCTGCCCAGGTTATTGATTAGGGGATTCACTTCACTTTGTGGGGGTCGGTTCGCTGCCAGGTTCAGTCATCCGGTCATAATAGCTATTGTTGCGAATGCCGGCGAATAGGTTGAACAGTCCAATCAGCATTAGAACGACACCGATGACAACCCGGATGCTCGAGCCGCTGAACAGCAGCATTTGGACAAGTGCGATAGCAAGAAGCATAATTCCCATGCACATATTCATCTTAGCAGCATATAAGCCGCGTAGCCTGGGGCTCGTCTGGCCTCTATATTTAAAGCTGTAATAGACGGAACCGAACAGAGTTAATACGATGACGGCGACTAAGGCCGTTTGCACAATTTGCAGAAACATAGTGAGTAGCTCCTTCTACATGGACTGCTTCTACTTTAGCGATTTTTACAAGGAAAATCAATGATCATGCTTGGATAGAAGGGGAGAACGGGATGAGCGGGTTCGTGCATTTGCATGTGCATAGTGAATATAGTTTGCTGGATGGGGCAGCTCGCATCGAGGACTTGGCTGCCCAAGCTGCGGAACAGGGCATGTCGGCTCTTGCTCTGACCGATCATGGCGTGATGTACGGCGCAATCCCATTCTATCGAGCTTGTCTCGCTAATGGAATCAAGCCGATTATCGGATGCGAAGTGTACATGACGTCCGGCTCAAGGCTGAACAAGGTGTCGAGGCAGGACAACCCCACCTATCATCTGATCCTGTTAGCCAAGAATGAAGCAGGTTACCGCAATTTGATGCGGCTCTGTTCGGATGCTCACTTGGAAGGGTTTTATTATAAACCGAGAACGGACATGGAACAGCTGGAGCGCTATTCGGATGGCCTCATATGCCTCAGTTCTTGTCTGGGCGGTGAAATATCGCAGCATCTTCTGCATGATCGCAAGGAAGAGGCGCGACTGGCTGCCGAACGGTACCGCCGAATATTCGGAGACGACTACTACCTGGAGCTGCAAGATCACGGATTGCTGGAGCAGAAAAAAGTGCTGCAAGCGATGATCGAGCTGAGCCGTGACACTGGGATCCCGTTGGCGGCCACGAATGACGTGCATTATGTGAAACCGGCGGACCATGTCGTACAGGATGTACTGATCTGCATCGGTACGGGTAAGACATTGGAAGATTCGGGACGCTTGAAATTCCAGACCGATCAGCTGTACTTGAAAAGTCCGGAGGAAATGGCCAAGCTGTTCCCTTATGTGACGGAAGCGCTGGCCAACACAGTTCGGATCGCCGAGAAGTGCGAGCTTCAGCTTGAGTTCGGCCGCTCCATTCTGCCGCAATACCGGCCTATACCCGAGACGTATGAGGGTCAAGCAGCAGCATACTTGAAGTCGTTATGCATAGACGGCCTGAAGGCCCGTTACGCGGACAAGCCGGAGTGGAATGGTGTAGCAAGCGGCGGCCAACACGAGCAATCGAGCGTGGCAGGCGGAGCGAGCGAGGGCGGTCATGACGGGCTGGAGGGTGCGAATGATCGAGAGGTTGGCGCAGCGTATGGTGAGGTTGATCGCGAGAGTGAAGGGGGCACAGGTCGTTCCGCGTATCGCCAACTCCTGGAGGAACGGCTTCACTATGAGCTTGGCGTCATCGGGAATATGGGATTCTCTGACTATTTCCTGATCGTATGGGATTTCATTCGGTATGCCCACGAGCATGGTATTGTTACTGGACCAGGAAGAGGATCGTCGGCAGGCAGTCTGGTCGCCTATGTCCTTCGTATTACGGACGTTGACCCGATCAAATACGGCTTGCTGTTCGAACGATTCCTGAACCCGGAGAGGGTGTCGATGCCGGATATCGATATCGATTTCAGCGATGAGCGGCGTGATGAAGTGATCGAATATGTCGTTCGCAAATACGGCCACGAGCATGTCGCACAGATCATTACATTCGGGACGATGGCCGCTAAGGCTGCCGTTCGTGATGTAGGACGTGTCTTGAACTTGCCGTATGGTGAAGTCGACAAAGCGGCCAAGCTCATTCCCGCTTATCTCGGTATGACGATTGATGAAGCGCTCAAGTCGACTCCTGAGCTGAAGGAGTTGTGCGAGAAACAGCGAAGCACAGCGGAATTGATCGAAATGGCGATGAAGGTGGAAGGGATGCCTCGACACGCTTCGACGCATGCGGCGGGTGTTGTCATTTCACGTGAGCCGTTAACCGACTATGTCCCGCTGCAGGAAGGGACGGAGAAGGTAGCGCTCACGCAATATTCGATGGAGCATCTGGAAGCGGTTGGACTGCTCAAGATGGATTTCCTCGGGCTGCGCTACTTGTCAATCATCGAGCGGACATTGAAGTGGGTGGAAGAACGGCATGGGGTGCTCCTGGATTTCAGCCGAATTCCGGATTCCGATCCGAAGACATACGAGTTGCTTAGCCGTGGAGATACGACCGGTATATTTCAACTGGAATCGGCAGGCATGAGACGGGTCCTCAAGGACTTGAAGCCAAGCCAATTCGAGGATATTATATCCGTCGTGGCGCTCTATCGGCCGGGTCCGATGGAATTCATCCCCAATTATATTAAGAGCAAACACGGCTTAATGGAAGTGGAGTACCCGCACGAGTCATTGAAGCCGATCTTGCGCGATACGTATGGCATTATCGTCTATCAGGAGCAAATCATGCAGATTGCTTCGAAGATGGCCGGATTCAGTCTGGGTGAAGCCGATCTGCTCCGTAAGGCGGTCAGTAAAAAGAAGAAAGAGGTGCTGGACGAAGAGCGTGCGCATTTTGTTAAGGGGAGCACGCGGCAAGGGTATACGGAGGACGAAGCCAATAAGGTGTACGATATGATCGTTCGTTTTGCCGATTACGGCTTCCCTCGAGCGCACGCGACAGCCTACGGTGTTCTTGCTTTCCAGACAGCGTACTTGAAAGTCCACTACCCGGTGGAATTTATGGCCTCGATGCTTGCTTCGGTCATGGGCAACCATCGGAAAGTTGCCGAGTATGCCGATGAATGCCGCCGAATGGGAATCCACGTACTGCCGCCTGACGTGAACGAGAGTGGAATACAGTTTACACCTGTAGGGCGTAAAGGAACGGCTGACGAGCAGGGCGAAGGAGCAACCATAGGCAACGAGGACTTGATAGCTGCGGCGGGAAGTGACGGTGAGGCTCAAGGGGATGTTGTGAGTGAGCAAGTTCATTGTGAAGTCGCGGTAAGCCAACATGGCGGTCAAGGCTATGGCATTCGCTTCGGACTGGCGGCGATCAAGAACGTAGGTATTCAAGCGATGGAAACGATCATGAAGGAGCGGCAGGAGAGGCCTTATGAGAACTTGCTCGACTTCTGTCGACGTATCGATCTGCGAGCTTGCAACAAACGGGTGCTCGAATCGCTTATTCAAGGCGGGGCGACCGACTCACTTCCTGGTCATCGCGCTCAATTGATTGCGATTCTCGATGAATCGGTGGAAGCTGCGCAGAAGTGGAAGAAGGAACGGGAGGACTTGCAGCTTCACTTGTTCGGTTTCACCGAAGAAGTGAATTGGACGATCGAGTACCCTGATGTGCGTCCGTATTCGCAGACGCAGCAGTTGGACCTTGAGCGTGAGCTGCTTGGCTTGTATTTGTCTGGACACCCGCTCGATACGTACGAGGAGCGTATTAGCGATCTGGACTCTCACCAACTGCACGAGTTGTCGGAATATCCGGACAATCAAGAGGTGTGGGTTGCAGGAATGGTTGTATCCAGCCCCAAGGCGATTATGACCCGGAAGGGCAAAGCGATGGGCTTCATCGAGCTGGAGAACCGGATTGCCCGTGTGGAAGCGGTGCTGTTCCCTGAAGTATGGGGCAAATACGCGTCTCGCTTGAACAAGGGAGCGGCCGTGTACGTCAAGGCGAAGCTGCAGCACCAGGACGAAGACATCAAGCTGCTCGTCGATGCGCTGTTCCCGCTCGATGCGCTGGATCTGGCGCAGCTCGTTGCGGCGCAGCGGCGAGGGCCGCAGCGCGGCAGCGCGAACGCGCCCGCGAGCAGCGGCGGTGCGCCGCAGCGCGGCAACGCGAGTGCGCCCGCGAGCGGCGGCGGTGCGCCACAACGCGGCAGCGCGAGTGCGCCCGCTAGCGGCGGCGGCGTACCGCAACGCGGCAACGCGAGTGCGCCCGCTAGCGGCGGCGGTGCGCCGCAGCGCGGCAACGCGAACGCGCCCGCGAGCRGCGGYGGCGCGCCGCAGCGCGGCAGCGCGAACGCGCCCGCGAGTGGCGGCGGCGCGAACGCGCCCGCGAGCGGTGGCGGTGCGCCGCAGCGCGGCAGCGCGAGTGCGCCCGCGAGCGGGCCTGCTGCGAAGGCGCAGCGGCTGTACGTCAAGATCACAGCTGGCCACGAGACGGCCGAGCAGCTAACACGCCTGCAAGGCGTGTTGCAGCAGCATGACGGCTTCATGCCGGTAGTGCTGTTTTACGAGCGAGAGCAGAAGCTGCGCGCTCTGGGTGAACAATACCGTATCAAGCCGTCACCTCCGCTCATTCAGGCGATAGAAGCGATCATGGGTCATGGCACTGCGCGGGTGAAATAGCAACGATTTAGAGGCTGTCGATTAACTGTTGATAGAAGCTAAGACGGCCTTTCCAAGTGAAAGGACCCTTAGTCATCCCCGCAAAGAGAAGCCAAGCACTGTAGTTACTTTGTGGGGGCCCAGGTTTCAAACATCTTGTTTGAACCTCCCTGATTGTATAAGGGATTCAGCGGTGGGAGGTTCAAGCTAAACTCGACAGGGTCCTCTTTTTCACTTTCCACTCCTCTTGTCCACAGTTAATCGAGAGCCTCAAAAGTTCCGTTATTACTTTTTGAACCCGATCTTATGTAGCAAAGTGGAGAGACTCCGAGCGGAATTAGACGGTTCTTCTATAGTGTTTTTCATGGTACGCATTCAAGATGAGATTCATATTTGGCGAAAAACATTCAAATTCCGCTTGTTTATCAAAAATTTGATTAAATATCACCGATTATTACGATATTACTTAACCAATCACGCTAATTCCCCCTATTTGTATGTTAGTGAACCGAGGAACATTTGCCATACCTCCCGCATACATTTGTAAAACCACGGGTTGTCACATCATCTGACAAAACACGACCCGGGCCGTGAAGCATGTGCTTACATCAACAACGAGCAGCACATAGCATCGCGTATAGCTCCAGCTTCCCGCATGGAGTTCAAATGGCTTAGGAGGAATGCACATGTCGAATCAACTGGCCCTGCAAATGCTCGCCAAACGCGGCGTCACCCTCAATGATATCGCGGAAATCGTGTTGACGCTGCAACTGCCTTATAACGACACTTTAACAAAGGAAGAATGTGCGGAAAGTGTATTGGCGGTCTTGAACAAAAGAGAGGTGCAGTTTACTTTATATACGGGTATCGCCTTGGATGATTTGGCCGAACGCAAGCTGCTGCCGCAGCCGTTGCAGGCGATCATGGAGCATGATGAGCCGCTATTCGGCGTCGACGAGACGTTAGCACTCGGTATTGTCCATGTGTACGGAATGATCGGGCTGACAAGCTTCGGTTACTTGGATAAGAAAAAGATGGGCATCATTCGTGAGTTGAACAACCACGATACGAACATTCATGTTTTTTTGGACGACCTGGTTGCGGGGCTTGCTGCAGCAGCTTCTGCACGCATTGCCCACCAGAACAAAAACGTGATGGAATACCTCATGGAGAAACCCCCGAATGAATAATGCCTCTGGGATAAAGGAGCCTTTTGGCGCAAGTAGTCGGAAACGGCGTATAAACCGGGCTCCTGCCCAGCTTATCAGAACGGACGATTTATTGCTTCAATTTGGTGTATGTGCTGTGGCGTGTGGCTCAATGACCTGTCAAGTCCTGGTGTGTCCCAACCGCTTTCTTGCGGGAAAAACGTTAGTTATGCTATCATTAGAACAATGTACCGGCTTGAGTGGCGTGTCAGGGAGGTTTAACAATAGCCATGTGGACCGTAATTTATATTGCTCCTACTGCCAAGATCGCAGAGCGTATAAAGCATAAGCTGACGGAAGAGGGTTTTCTGGTTCAATTGCGTCCGATCAGCCTGTCGAAACATCAGTTCGAGATATTGGTCCCTGAAGGCGAGCTGGAAGAAGTGCAAGAAGTGCTGAATGCGATTTTACACGGATGATTCACGGTTCAACCGCGCAGTCTGACAACGGATTGGTGAGGTGTAGCAGTGTTAAAGGATATTTTTCAGAAGAAAAAGAAGTACGCAACCATCCCCTCGGAAAAAACGAAGCGGGAAATTCCCGAAGGCATCATGAGCAAATGCCCGAAGTGCAGCAAGATTCAGTATAGCAAGGAGCTCGAGAAGAACTTCAAGGTATGCACAGAGTGCGGTTATCATCACCATCTGAGTGTGATGGAACGGATCGATTATACATTGGATGACGGACGGATATTTGAGTACGACAGCGACATGGTGTCCGAGGACCCGCTCGGTTTCGAGGGCTATGCAGATAAACTTGCTCGCTCGATGGAATCGACAGGGCTTCGAGATGCCGTTATAACGGGTGAAGGAACGATTGGCGGCTTTCCGGTTGTGATAGCCGTCATTACATTTGATTTCTTCCAGGGAACGCTAGGTTCGGTTGTAGGTGAGAAGATTACGAGAGCGATAGAAGCGGCCATTCAAAAAGGGTATCCGCTGCTTATTTTCTCCACCTCAGGTGGGGCAAGAATGCAGGAAAGTATTCTCAGTCTGATGCAAATGGCGAAGACAAGCGCAGCTATTTCACGTTTTCATGAAAGCGGAGGTTTGTATATCTCCGTTATTACCGATCCTACATATGGTGGCGTAACGGCCAGTTTTGCTATGTTAGGGGACATCATACTATCTGAGCCAGGTGCTCGTTTCGGGTTTGCCGGACGAATGGTAGTCGAGCAGACGATCCGTCAGAAGCTTCCGGATTATTTCCAAACCGCAGAATTCAACCTGGAGCATGGGCAGTTGGATAAAGTCGTTCATCGCAAGGAATTGAAAGCCACTTTAGCAAAGCTGATCGATTTGCATACGGTAGGTGGGACGAAGGGAGCAAGCGTACATGGCTGAGATGCCTTTTGAACGTCCGCTGGCGGAGCTGAAAGCTAAGATTGAAGAGCTGCGCCGGTTCGGCGTGGAGAAGCAGATCGACTTCTCGGACGAGATTGCCAAGCTCGAAGAGCGTTATTCTAAGCTAGAAGATGAAATGTACGGCAGCATGACCGCTTCGCAAAAGCTGCAGATTGCCCGTCACCCGATGCGGCCTAAGACGCTGGATTACATCCAGAGCGTCTTTACCGATTTCATCGAGCTTCATGGAGATCGCGTCTATGGCGACGATCTGGCTATCGTTGCGGGGATTGCCAAGCTGAACGGCATTCCAGTCACCGTGGTCGGCCATCAGAAGGGGATCGACACGAAGGACAACATCGCTCGCAACTTCGGCAGTCCGCATCCGGAAGGATTCCGCAAAGCACTTCGCCTCATGCAACAGGCGAACAAATTCAAACGTCCGATCATTACGTTTCTGGATACGAAGGGGGCTCACCCCGGTAAGGAAGCGGAAGAACGCGGTCCCGGAGAAGCGGTTGCCCGCAGCTTGATGGAGATGGCTGGCTTCGGCGTTCCGATCATCTGTATCGTCATCGGCGAAGGCGGCAGCGGAGGTGCACTTGCGCTCGGCGTCGGCAATCGGGTGCTCATGATGGAGCATTCCGTCTATTCGGCGATAACTCCGGAAGGGGCGGCGACCATTCTGTTCAAGGATGCCACGCTGTCACTGAAAGCTGCCGAAGCGATGCGGATTACCGCAGACGATTTGATGGGTCTCAAAGTAATTGATGAGATTATCAAGGAGCCGAAGGGCGGCGCGCATCGGAATCGCGAAGAGCAGTATGTCGTGATCAAGGAAGCGATCTGGCGTCATCTGGAACAGCTTCTGACCATGAACGAACAGCAACTACGCGATGATCGGTACCAGAAGTTTAGAGCGATGGGCAGAATCTCGTTCCTTCAAGAACTAGTCGAACAACGCTAATTCGGAATAATCTACAACGCCCCACTTCACTTTGTGTGGAATTGTTTGTGGGGTAATAATCCGGGGGCCCCCGCAAAGTAACAGGAATAAGCTACAACGCCCCACTTCACTTTGTGGGGTTTACTTAGGAGGAAATCATAATCATGCGCAAAACCAAAATCGTTTGTACAATCGGGCCATCCAGTGAATCGCTTCCTATGCTGAAACAATTGATTACCGCTGGCATGAATGTAGCCCGGTTGAATTTTTCTCATGGGGATTTCGAGGAACACGGCAATCGAATCCGCAACATTCGTCAAGCGTGCCAGGAGCTGGGCCGTACAGTTGCAATATTGCTGGATACGAAAGGTCCAGAGATTCGCACAGGCAAGCTTCAAGCTGATTCTTACGAGCTTGTTCAGGACGAGCATCTGGTTCTGACAACGGAAGAGATCATCGGGGACGACAAGCGGCTATCCGTCACATACAAGGACTTGCCGAACGATTTGCATATCGGCTCCACGGTCCTGATCGATGATGGCTTGATCGGACTGACGGTAGTAGACATTCGCGGAGGCGAGATCGAGTGCCGTATCGTGAACGGCGGGACGATCAAGAGCAAGAAGGGTGTTAACGTACCAGGCGTAAGCATCTCGCTGCCTGGCATTACGGAGAAGGATGCGAACGACATCGTCTTCGGGATTGAGCAGGGTGTCGATTTCATCGCCGCTTCCTTCGTACGTAAAGYAAGCGATGTGTTGGAAATTCGCCATTTGCTGGAGCGCTACAATGCGCAGCACATTCAGATCATCTCCAAGATTGAGAACCAGGAAGGTGTCGCTAACCTGGATGAAATTCTTGAGGTGTCCGATGGATTGATGGTTGCGCGCGGCGACTTGGGCGTAGAAATTCCAGCCGAAGAAGTACCGCTCGTTCAGAAAAACATGATTCGCAAAGGCAACTACGTCGGCAAACCAGTCATCACCGCTACACAGATGCTCGATTCGATGCAGCGTAACCCACGTCCTACGCGTGCTGAGGCAAGTGATGTAGCGAATGCGATCTTCGACGGTACGGACGCGATTATGCTGTCTGGCGAGACTGCTGCGGGTAAGTACCCGATCGAATCGGTGCTTACCATGTCGCGCATTGCCGAACGAGCAGAGCAATCGCTTGAATATCGCGAGATGTTCGTGAAGCAGAGCTCGGCTCAACAGCGCACCATTACAGAAGCGATCAGCCAATCTGTAGCCAACTCAGCGCTCGACTTGGAAGCGAAAGCGATCATTACCCCTACAGAAAGCGGCTATACAGCACGGATGGTATCCAAGTATCGGCCGAAGTCGCCGATTCTGGCGGTCACGCCGAACGACCAAGTGATGCGCCGTCTATGCTTGATCTGGGGCGTCGTGCCGATCAAGGGCGAAGAAGCGCGCAATACGGACGAGATGTTCCAACTGGCAGTCGACCATTCGATGAAGGCTGGGTTAGTCCGTCTTGGTGATCTGGTCATTATTACAGCTGGCGTGCCAGTAGGTCGTTCGGGTTCCACGAACTTAATGAAGGTACATCATGTCGGCGAGATGATCGCCAAAGGACAAGGGATCGGCAGTCAGTCCGCTACGGGGAAAGTAGTCGTTGCCCGGACTGCTGAGGAAGCTGTCGCCAAGATGGTTCCAGGAGCTATTCTCGTTACTACAATGACGGACAAAGCTGGAATTTCGGCCTTCGAGCAAGCCTCTGCTGTCATCACGGAAATCGGCGGGATTACGTCCCATGCGGCAGTCGTTGGACTCAGCCTAGGAATACCGGTTATCGTTGGGGTGAACGATGCGCTCAATCTGATGCATGACGGCATGGAAGTGACTGTTTACGCGGAGATTGGTGTTATTTATACGGGACAAGCTAAAGTGCTATAAGCCGTCCTGCGTTGGAATCAAAGTCCCTTATGCCTCCCGATTGCGGATGCATAAGGGACTTTGATTTGTATTAAACCCGGGGTCCCCGCAAAGTAATAGGAATAAGCTTCGAAGGCCCGCTTCACTTTGTGGGGTAAGAGTCCGGGGTCCCCGCAAAGTAATAAGATTAAGCTCCGAAGGCCTACCTCACTTTGTGGGGTAATTTGTTGTTGTACGACTTTCCTTGTACAATGGAGGCAGGAAGCCTGAGTAAAGGGAGTGACAAGTATGATCCGTTTGCTAATGATCTTGTTCATCGTTGTCCCCGCCCTGGAGATCTGGGGTTTGTTTACAGTTGGCAAGTTGATCGGTGGTTGGGAGACATTCGCCCTATTACTGGTATCGGGATTTGTTGGCGCGTATCTGGCCAAGCGGGAAGGCATGAAGGTATGGATCAATGCACAGCAGCAGCTCTCATCGGGTCAAGTTCCGACACACGCTATTATGGATGGGGTCTGCATATTTGCTGGAGGCTTAATGATGATGGCACCGGGATTTCTGTCCGATGTGCTAGGGTTGCTGCTCGTGTTCCCCTTCACGCGCCCGTTGTTCCGCCACGGGCTAGAGGTGTGGGTGCGACGCAAGCTTGCCAAGGGAGGCTCGTTCACCTTGTACAGGCGATAAGCCGACAAATGAGGCTGTCGATTAACTGTTGATAGAAACAAAAACGGCCGTTCCAAGTGAAAAAGGACCCCTACGCTTTACCCCACAAAGTGAAGTCTAGCTCTGAAGATAACGCCGATTACTTTGTGGGGGCCCCAAGAGCTCAAACATCTTGTTTGAACCTCCCTGATTGTATAAGGGATTAAGTGGTATGGAGGTTCAAGCCAAAACTCGCTGGGGTCCTCTTTTTCACTTTCCACTCCTCTTGTTCACAGTTAATCGACAGCCTCCAAATTAACCTTGGAAGGGGTAGCCGATTATGGAGCAACAATCCAGATGG